>NZ_OZ217341.1:1685000-1985000 GCF_965111725.1 Streptococcus mitis
GGAAATCTGACGATGGAGCGATGCTCCTAGGCAGATTTATCTTTTTTCCGAGAATTTAGGTCGGGTTCATTTCCTTTCTTTTATATTTAGTAAGAAATTTGGGAACCCGTGTTCAGTTACGAACACCCTTGTTCCTTTCTGTTAGTATTGCGAAACGAATCAAAATATTAGTGTCGTTCCTTTTTACCGAAAAACAGAGGCTGGGTTGCAACCTCTGGATTTCTTTAAGCTATTAATCAACTTCATAATTTTCTAAAAACACTATAGCTCTTTTCAAAGAAATATTAGCTCTCCTCTTCATAAGAGTCTTGTTATATCTATTTAGATTAAAGATAGCTGAAAAAATAACAAAAGTTGATAAAATCATTTGAATTAGAGAGATAAGAAATGAGTTAGAACTAATATCTTTATCAAAATTATTAAGAATAAGCGCTGTCACATACGTTACAATTGCTGGTAGAAAAATACCAAAAATCAAATTACTAATAATACTTATATCATTTTCCTTATTCGCATGCTCTGCTAAAATATTTACTTTGTATTCTAATAGTTCTTCTTTTTGACCAGATTGGAATTTATTTTTTATCTGACTCTGTAACTCAGTATAGCTTTCACGTGCCAAAGCAGTGAATTTTTCGTACTGTTCCTTAGAATCAACTACTTCAAAAAGATTAATATTACTACTCATTACTTTTCCGTAAACTCTCCGTCTACGACGTCATCGCCTGCGTTTCCTGTTGCTTGTGCGCCTTCTGCTCCTGCTTGAGCTTGTTGGGCTGCTGCAGCTTGTTCGTAGAGTTTAACAGCAAGTCCTTGAGCTTTTTCGTTCAATGCTTCAAGTTTTGCTTTCATATCGTCCAAGTTGTTGTCTTCTTGAGCTTTCTTAAGGTCATCAAGGGCAGCTTGGGCAGCATCACGTTCTGCGTCGAAGCCTTTGCCTTCAGTTTCCTTGATTGTCTTTTCAGTCGCAAAGATCGCTTGGTCAACTTCGTTACGAAGGTCAACTTCTTCTTTACGTTTCTTATCTGCTTCAGCATTAGCTTCTGCATCTTTCATCATGCGGTCAATTTCTTCATCAGTCAAACCTGAGTTAGATTGGATAACAATTGTTTGTTCTTTTTGAGTTCCAAGGTCTTTGGCCTTAACAGACACGATACCGTTCTTGTCGATGTCAAATGTTACTTCGATTTGAGGAATTCCACGAGGTGCAGCTGGAATGTCTGTCAATTGGAAGCGTCCAAGAGTCTTGTTATCTGCTGCCATTGGGCGTTCACCTTGAAGAACGTGGATATCAACGGCTGGTTGGTTGTCTGCCGCAGTTGAGAAGACTTGTGATTTAGATGTTGGGATTGTTGTATTGCGGTCGATGAGTTTTGTGAAGACTCCACCCATTGTTTCGATACCAAGTGACAATGGTGTTACGTCAAGAAGGACAACGTCTTTAACATCACCAGTAATCACACCACCTTGAATCGCAGCACCCATAGCAACTACTTCGTCAGGGTTTACTGATTTGTTTGGTTCTTTACCAGTTTCAGCCTTAACAGCTTCGACAACGGCTGGGATACGAGTTGAACCACCAACAAGGATCACTTCGTCGATTTCTGACAAGCTCAAACCTGCATCTGAAAGGGCTTGACGAACTGGAACTTTTGTACGTTCAACAAGGTCACGAGTCAAATCGTCAAATTTCGCACGAGTCAAAGTCATTTCCAAGTGAAGAGGTCCAGCTTCACCTGCAGTGATAAATGGCAAGCTGATTTGAGTTGAAGTCACACCAGAAAGGTCTTTCTTCGCTTTTTCAGCAGCATCTTTCAAACGTTGCATTGCCATCTTGTCAGTAGACAAGTCAATACCGTTTTCTTTCTTGAATTCTGCTACCAAGTGGTCGATGATTTTTTGGTCGAAGTCGTCACCACCAAGTTTGTTGTCCCCTGCAGTTGACAATACATCAAAGACACCGTCACCCAATTCAAGGATAGATACGTCGAATGTACCACCACCAAGGTCGAATACCAAGATTTTTTCTTCTTTATCAGTCTTGTCCAAACCGTAAGCAAGGGCTGCTGCAGTTGGTTCGTTGACAATACGTTCTACTTCAAGACCAGCGATTTTACCAGCGTCTTTTGTTGCTTGACGTTGAGCATCGTTGAAGTAAGCTGGAACTGTGATAACTGCTTTCGTTACTTTTTCACCAAGGTAGTCTTCAGCGTAGCCTTTCAAGTATTGAAGAATCATAGCTGAGATTTCTTGTGGAGTGTATTCTTTTCCGTTTGCAGAAACTTTTTCAGAAGTTCCCATCTTAGATTTGATAGAGATAACTGTATCTGGGTTTGTGACTGCTTGACGTTTCGCAGCGTCACCAACGATGATTTCGCCGTTTTTGAATGATACTACAGATGGAGTTGTACGGTTTCCTTCTGGGTTTGCGATGATTTTGCTTTCAGTTCCTTCAAGAACTGCAACTGCTGAGTTTGTTGTACCTAAGTCAATACCGATAATTTTAGACATGTGTTTTTCTCCTTAAATTTTATATTCTATTTTTCTTTTAGATACTCTTCTTAAGTGGCGACGCCGTCAGAGCTTGACTTCGTCAATCTCTTTGACTAAACTTTGAGCCTAAGGTCTCAAAGTTTGCGCAGATAGCGCCACGGCGAAGAGTATCGTCTTTGGTTCGCTTCGCTCACTATTGCAAAGCTGAACTACTTTTTTATCTTTCTTCATAGTTTATTGTCGTTTCGGACAAGTTTTCTATTATGTAAATTGCGACACGAGAAATCGAAATCGATTTTATTTCGACGACGAGTTAGTAAGGAGACTAGGTAAACGCCATAGCGATTGCCGTTTTCTGACGAGTTGCTTTAGCTACCGTCAGAATTGCCTAGTTGTACACCACTACCATGGCTGGGCGTAGGATGCGGTCATGGAGTTTGTAGCCTTTTTGGAAAACTTGGGCGATGGTATCTGCTGGATGTTCATCGTCTGCTGGGAGAGTTTGGATGGCCATATGGTAGTTATGGTCAAATTCACCGTCAGCTGCGATTTCTTCGATTCCTTCTTCTTTCAAAGCGTGAATCAAGCTTTCTTGCACCATCTCCAATCCTTTTTTGACATCGTCTGTCAATCCTTCAACCGCGAGTGCACGCTCAAGGTTATCCAAAGAAGGGAGAATCGCTTTTGCCAAGTCCTGGCTACGATAATGTTGCAAGTTTTGACGCTCTTCATTGGCACGGCGTTGGATATTTTGCATTTCTGCATGAGCGCGAAGGTATTTATTTTCGAACTCATCTGCACGTTCATTTGCCAAGTCCAACTCAGACTTCTCAGGAGTCGTTTCTTCAGTTGTTTCCACAACTTCCTCTTCTTGAACTTCTTCTACTTCTTCATTTTTTATATCTTGGACCATTTTCGCCTCCTTTAATGATTTCAATCTTAATGTACTTCGTAATGATTACTACTAAGGTAGCGGTAAAAATCTGTCAACTTCATGGTCAAAACACGGTTGACCACATTGACTTGGTTGATTAGCTGTTGGTAATCCAGATTGACTGGACCGATAATGGCTAGAATTCCAACTCCCCGATAAGGAATGAGGAACTTGCTACTAATCACCGCTAGGTCAGCTAGACAGGACTCTTGACTGTCCGCAACACGAACATTTTGCATCTGATCTTCATGCAAACCCTCACGAATCTCCAGAGCCACCTTTTGCGGTTGATCAAAGAACTGATAGGCTGCTAGATTGGCAAAATTCAAGAGATTAACCTTGCCCGCCACCACAATGTTTTCGTTGAACATTTCCTTAAAGATATGTTCAAAGAGATCGATAACATTGTCCGTTGTTGTAAAGTAACGCTGGATAATCTGCGGAATCTCCGTCCGAATCTTGTAGTGAATATCTAGCACGGTGTGGCCGAGAAAACGTTCCTGAATAATGTTCTTCAGTTTCAGCAAATCCTCCTGCAAGAAGTTCCTTGGAATCAGAAATTGACTGGTAACCGTTCGAGACTCGTCTAGGGTGAATACCGCCAAGGCTGTATGTTGCCCCAAAACAACGATATCAAAGGCTGTCAATCGTTGTCTGCTCGGCTCAACGTCCAGTGCTACTACCGTACAGCCACTCAGGTCTGTCAGTAGATTAGCAGCTTCTTGCAGAATATCTTCTAGCTTGAAGAATTCCTGATCAAAGGCTTTGACAATCTCGTAAACCTCATTTTCAGCCAGTCGGTCAAAATCCAGTGAGTGTTTTACATAGTACTGAAAACCAGCAACACTTGGCATCCGACCACTTGAAGTATGAGCCTTCTCAAGCAAACCTTGCTTTTCTAGAGCCGCCATGTCATTACGAATGGTTGCACTGCTAGAGTTAATAGACTCTTGCAAGGCTTTGGATCCGACAGGTTCGTGCGTTTTGGTAAAGATGTCAATAATCAGATTTAGAATATCCTGCTGACGCTCTGTAACCACCTCATCACTCCTCTCTGTCTGATCGATTAGCACTCGACACACTCAAGTGCTAACTTATGATTCTATTATACACCCTTAAAAGAGAATGTCAAGACAAAAACTCAAAAAATTAGCACTCTTTTATCAAGAGTGCTAAAAATCAGTCTAAAGACCTAGAACCCTACCTCCCATCTACTTGGTATTTCCTTTTAAGTCTGAAAAAACTATGGATTAGATAAGAAATCATAAAGGAATATAGAGCAAAAATGACAAAGAAAGATTGCGACAGTTCTTCTCGAAACAAACTCATACAAACAACAAGACCGCCTGAGAAAGCAACTGTACATGAACGAAATCTATATCGCATAACTTCCCATCTGAGCCCCTTACTCATATAGACTTGATCCTCTGGAAGTAAATTAGAAGACGATTTACGAAGAATCGAACAAAAACCTCTTTCTATCAATTCCCAACCTCTATTTCTAAAATCTTGCAGTTCATGCTTATATTTTTTAAGAAATCTAGAATCATAGATACAGTAGATGACATCGTCTGGTTGACATTGGTCAAAATAGAACAAACCAAAACGACTCGTTCTATATCTCCAACCCTTCAAATGCATCTCATGTAAATATTCTTCTTCCTTGTCCAAATCAACAATGGTGAAAATCCGAAATTGTACTTTGCTATTCATTACCTTACCTCCAAATCAGAAAACATACATAGTTTTATTTGTCAGATAATTCTTTCCACTTTTGAAACAATCTCCCAAAAATATAAGAAATCTGAATCGAATGAACTATCAATAAAACACCATCTATTATAACAATCAAAAACATTTCCCAACTGAAAGAACTACCTCCAGCGACAAACTTTGAGAAAACCGGTAGTAGAGCTAAAAAGAGAAGCAAAATAGGAAGCATCCGCATTGTTAAAATCCGTTTGACCATAGCTAGCTTCCCGGCCGCGTCATTATAAATTTCAAACTCGGCATCCGACTCAATTCCAGAATGAAGTTTTCTAAAGTAGGAAAAACCATTAAAGTCTGTAATATGCTCCCAGCCACAGTCTTTAAATAATTGTAAATAGGAGGCTCTATCGGATTTTTTCATGGGATAAAAGTCCAACTGATAAGACACCTGCTCCGGTTGGCACTTTTCAAAGGTATACTTAACTGCAACTACTAAGTTAGAGTAGGTTACCTTCTTGAGTTTCCAGCCCTCAGCATGCATTTTTCTAAGATATAAAGCCTCTCTATCATAATCCGCAATGGTAGCAATTCGATAAACAATTTTCTTTTCCATCATCCTTCCTCCCGACTATTTCTGTAGAGGCGTTCAATACGTTTCAATTCAATATCTAAGACTTTGCGTCCCAAGTCTGTAATCTGATAGATTTTCCGTTTTTCCTCTTCGCGGACAAAGGAAATCAAACCATCCTTTTCCATTTTTGACAAGGTCCCATACATAGTTCCAGGACTAATCGAAACTTGCGAATCTGTCATCTCCTTGACCTTTCGCGTAATACTATAACCATGACTTTCCTTTTGCAGACAGAGCAAGATATAAAAGCCCGTTTCCGTCATCGGAAGATAAACTCGACGAATCTTATCCGTCAATTCCATTTATAGCTACCTCCTATCCAGTTCGATATATCGCACTTCGTTATATAAAATATATCACACCTCGATATAAAATACAAGAAAAAAAGATCATCCTCACGGACAATCTTCCTTCTATATTAGTATTAGTAAAGGTCTAAATAATTATCAATTTCCCATTGTGAAACGAAGGTTGCATAACTTGCCCATTCGATTCGTTTGGCCTCAAGGAAACTAGTATAGATATGTTCTCCAAGAGCTGCTCTGACAACCTCATCTTCTGTCAAAGCTTTCAAAGCGTTGTGAAGGGTTGATGGAAGGTCTGTAATACCAGCTTCCTTACGCTCTTCTGCTGTCATGATGTAGATATTTTCTTCGATAGGAGCTGGTGCTTCGATTTTGTTTTCAATACCATGCAAACCAACTTCCAACAGAACTGCCATAGCGATGTACGGATTAGCCATTGGATCCACTGAACGCAACTCAAGACGAGTTCCCATACCACGTGAAGCAGGCACGCGCACAAGTGGCGAACGGTTACGACCAGCCCAAGCAATGTAAACAGGCGCTTCATAACCCGGAACCAAACGTTTGTATGAGTTAACCGTTGGGTTCATGATAGCAGTATAGTTGTAAGCATGTTTGATCAAACCACCAAGGAAATGGTAGGCCGTTTCTGACAACTGCATTCCTTTTGGATCATTTGGATCAAAGAAGGCATTGTTTCCTTCTGCATCAAACAAGGACATATTACAGTGCATACCTGATCCAGCAATACCAAATTTTGGTTTGGCCATAAAGGTTGCGTAAAGTCCGTGTTTGCGGGCAATAGTTTTAACAACGAGCTTAAAGATTTGAATCTTATCACAAGCACGGAGAACTTCATCGTACTTGAAGTCAATCTCGTGTTGTCCAACCGCAACCTCGTGGTGACTGGCTTCTACTTCAAATCCCATTTTGGTCAAGACATTGACAATCTCACGACGTGTGTTGTCCGCAAGGTCCGTAGGTGCCAAATCAAAGTAGCCACCCTTGTCATTCACTTCAAGTGTTGGGTCCCCATTTTCATCGAGCTTGAATAGGAAGAATTCTGGTTCTGGACCAAGGTTGAAGGATTTGAATCCTACTTCTTCCATGTGACGAAGAGCACGCTTCAAATTACCACGAGGGTCCCCTGCAAATGGTTCACCTTCTGTTGTATAGACATCACAGATCAAACCTGCAACACTTCCATTTTCATCTCCCCAAGGGAAGACTGTCCATGTATCCAAGTCTGGGTACAAGTACATATCTGACTCATTGATACGTACAAAACCTTCAATAGAAGATCCATCAAACATAGCCTTATTTGACAAGACCTTATCTAATTGTTCATCTGTAGCAGGAATTTCGACGTTTTTCATGGTTCCCAAAATATCTGAAAACATGAGACGAATAAAGGTAACATTTTTTTCCTTGACTTCACGACGAATATCTGCAGCTGTGATTGGCATGAGTTTTCTCCTTAATGTATGACTACTTGCGGTTGCCTAACCGCGACCAAAAGGTGACTGTACTGAAGCAAAGCGCCCCTGTTGGAGGAGTTCATTATGAAGTGCACGACGTACTTCGGTCTGACTCACCGCTTTTTTGGATTTCGCTTCACGTTCAGCATATTTTTTCTTAATGGCAGCGATATTATAACCTTCAGAGATATAATCTTTGATTTCAAGCAGACGATCCATGTCATTCAAGGAATACATGCGACGGTTCCCTTCGTTTCGATCAGGCTTAATCAACTCTTGATCTTCATAATAACGAATCTGACGCGCCGATAGATCGGTCAACTTCATAACACTGCCGATAGGAAAAACAGCCATATTTCGGCGAAATTCTTTTTCCTTCATTTACAATTTCCTTCTTTCTGTCTATTATAGTCTAAAAAAAGACAAACGTCAATTGATAATGTTATAAAATGTAACATTATTTTTCTTTTTTCTCTAAAAAGAGCCGAATACGATCAATATCGTAATTTACGAGAATTGCGACAAAAACTCCCATGAACGTTTCTGATACACGCGCAAACACGTACAAAATTGTTTCCCCACTCGGGATCGATAGGGTAATGATTAACATAGCTGCTACACCACCAATAACCCCTGCTTTGTTATTCATGGCTACATTTGTCATAATGGTTAACATGGTGCAGATTGGAACAACTACCAAGGTCACCCAAAAGGCTTCGTGGAAAAAGGTATTTAATAAGAAGAAGACCAAGGCATAGAGGCCACCGATACTATTTCCTAGAATACGCGAAGTTCCGAAATGGACACTCTTATCAAAACTCTCCCTCAGACTAAAAACGGCTGTCAAAGCACCGATTTGAAGACCTTTCCAACCAAAAAAGCCAAAAATCAAGAGAACTAGAAAAACAGCAATACCTGTTTTAAAGGTTCGCATACCAAGTTTGAACTGGGATTTATCGAATTTATATTTTTTAAAATAACTCATAATCTCAACTTTCTATTTCCATTTTATCATAAATTGGCTAATTTTATGAGCAATAGTTGAGAGGAAACGTTTTTATTTTAAGCAAAAGAAAAGAGGAACTTTCATCCCTCTCTTCTTTGATTTAGTTATAAAATCTTATTTTTCTGTCAAGGCTGCAAGTCCTGGAAGAACTTTACCTTCAAGGAGTTCCATTGAAGCACCACCACCAGTAGAGATCCATGAGAACTTGTCTGCACGGCCAAGGTTAATCGCTGCGGCAGCTGAGTCACCACCACCGATGATTGATTTAACGCCTGGTTGTTTCACGATAGCGTCCATCACACCGATTGTACCAGCTTGGAAGTCTGGGTTTTCAAATACACCCATAGGTCCGTTCCATACAACTGTTTTAGCACCAGTCAAAGCTTCGTCAAATTTAGCGATAGATTTTGGACCGATGTCAAGACCAAGGAAGCCTTCAGAAACTGCTTCACCTTCAGTGTCACGCACTTCAGTGTAACCAGCAAATGCGTTTGCTTCTTTTGAGTCAACTGGCAAGATCAATTTGCCGTTTGCTTTTTCAAGAAGAGCTTTCGCAACATCCAATTTGTCTTCTTCTACAAGTGAGTTACCAATTTCGATACCTTGTGCTTTGTAGAATGTGTAAGTCATACCACCACCGATAAGGACTTTATCAGCTTTTTCAAGCAAGTTTTCGATAACACCAATCTTGTCTGAAACTTTTGAACCACCAAGGATCGCTACGAATGGACGTTCTGGAGTTTCAACTGCTTCTTGGATGTAAGCAATTTCGTTTTCAAGAAGGAAACCAGCAACTGCTTTTTCAACGTTTGCTGAGATACCAACGTTAGATGCGTGTGCACGGTGAGCTGTACCGAATGCATCGTTTACGAAGATACCATCTCCAAGTGATGCCCAGTATTTACCAAGTTCAGGATCGTTTTTAGATTCTTTTTTGCCGTCAACATCTTCGTAACGAGTGTTTTCAACCAAGAGAACTTGTCCATCTTCAAGAGCGTTGATTGCTGCTTCCAATTCAGCACCACGAGTGACACCTGGGAAAACAACATCTTGACCCAATTTAGCAGCCAAGTCAGCAGCTACAGGAGCAAGTGATTTACCAGCTTTATCAGCTTCTTCTTTCACACGTCCAAGGTGAGAGAAAAGAATTGCACGTCCACCTTGTTCGATGATGTACTTAATAGTTGGAAGAGCTGCTGTGATACGGTTGTCGTTAGTGATTACGCCATCTTTCAATGGTACGTTGAAGTCAACACGAACGAGGACTTTTTTACCTTTCAAGTCAACGTCTTTAACAGTAAGTTTTGCCATGTTACAAAAACCCCTTTATTTATTTTATTCGAAACTATTATATCACACTTTGGAAATATAAGGAAAGATTTCACAAGATTTTTCGATATTTAATCTTCATGTCATGCTAGAGTCTATTATTTTTACTTTTTCTCACGAATTTTCTTTCTAAAATCTTAGCTTAACACTTGTTAGATTTACTTTTATCCTTTAAAATAGAATAGGAGATATTCCGCGATTATTTTTCGGAGGAAAAAGAAATGTCCATTAATTGGCAGGAAATTTTATTTCACTTTTTAGGTGGTCTGGGACTATTCTTATATAGTATCAAGACCATGGGAGACGGTCTGCAACAAGCTGCTGGAGATCGCCTTCGTTTTTACATTGACAAATATACTAGCAATCCTTTCTTTGGAGTTCTGGTTGGTATTGGGATGACTGCTCTAATTCAGTCTAGTTCTGGTGTAACAGTTATCACAGTCGGTCTGGTCAGTGCCGGTCTCCTAACCTTACGTCAGGCTATCGGGATTGTCATGGGAGCTAATATTGGGACAACAGTCACATCCTTTCTTATTGGGTTTAAACTAGGTGACTATGCCCTGCCTATGCTCTTTATCGGTGCTGTCTGCCTCTTCTTTACAAAAAATCGAACAGTCAATAATATCGGACGCATCCTCTTTGGTGTCGGTGGTATCTTTTTTGCCCTCAATCTCATGAGCGGTGCAATGGCTCCACTCAAAGATTTACAGGTCTTTAAAGACTATATGATTGAGCTAAGTAAGAATCCTGTTTTGGGTGTCTTTGTCGGAACTGGACTAACCCTACTCATTCAAGCTTCCTCGGCTACCATCGGGATTTTACAAAACCTCTACGCCAGCAATCTCATTGACCTGCAAGGAGCTTTGCCAGTTCTATTTGGTGATAATATCGGAACGACCATTACAGCTATTATTGCTTCTCTTGGAGCCAATATCGCCGCCAAACGTGTTGCTGGTGCCCATGTCGCCTTTAACGTGATTGGTACGGTTATCTGTATTGTCTTCCTTGTACCTTTCACTGGCTTGATTCATTGGTTTGAATCTACGCTAAATCTAGCACCGGAAATGACCATCGCCTTTGCTCACGGAACCTTTAATATTACCAATACCATTGTCCAATTTCCATTTATCGGAGCTCTGGCTTACTTTGTAACCAAGATTATTCCTGGAGAGGACGAGGTTGTCAAATACGAACCCTTATATCTTGATGAACATTTCATCAAACAAGCCCCATCTATTGCTCTCGGAAATGCTAAGAAAGAGCTCTTGCACTTAGGAAACTACGCTGCTAAAGCCTTTGATCTTTCCTATAAATATATCATTGACTTGGATGAAAAGGCAGCTGAAAAAGGGCATAAAACAGAAGAAGCCATTAACACCATCGATGAGCAATTAACACGTTATCTCATTGCCCTGTCAAGCGAAGCGCTCAGTCAAAAAGAAAGCGAAGTGCTCACCAACATCCTTGATTCATCCCGTGATTTGGAACGGATTGGGGACCACGCAGAGGCTCTACTCAATCTGACTGACTACCTTCAACGGAAAAATGTTGAATTTTCTGATGCCGCCTTGAAAGAATTAGAGGAAGTTTATCGTCAAACTAGTGACTTTATCAAAGATGCTCTGGATAGTGTGGAAAACAATGATATTGAAAAAGCACGCAGTCTTGTAGAACGTCATGAAGCAATCAATAAGATAGAACGTGTTCTCAGAAAAACTCACATCAAACGCCTCAACAAGGGCGAATGTTCAACACAAGCTGGGGTCAACTTTATCGACATCATCTCCCACTACACCCGTGTATCAGACCACGCTATGAACCTTGCTGAAAAGGTTTTTGCAGAACAAATCTAAGAACCAAGAAGCTATCCTGAATAGGATGGCTTTTTGCTTTTCCTAAGTACGACTAGGATGAATGAAACTGAAAGATCATTCTGCAGATATAGTGGATTAAATTAAAAAAGTATAGTGTATTGAATCTATAACAGTACACCTTGACTGCTAAAATATTTCTATAAATTGATTTGGATTCCCGAATTAATTTGTTCAGATTTTATTTCATTTCAATATACTGATAAATCCATTCACTAGCACAGGGCAAGAGGGAGTCGCTATTGATTTCAAGGGTAGCAGGTACATACAGAGAACTCCTAACTCAGATATACTGCAATATCATCGTATGCAAAAAACCTCTGAGATTCTTCTCAAAGGTTCTAATCTAGCTAATTGCTGTTCTCAACCGCTGCAGTGACAAAGGCAGTGTAGAGTTCTTCTGGGCGATTTGGACGGCTTGACAGTTCAGGGTGATACTGACACGCTACAAAGAATTTATTTTCAGGAATTTCCACAATTTCGACCAAACGATTGTCTGGAGAAACTCCTGAGAAGACAAAGCCTGCTGCCTCAAACTGCTCACGGAAGGCGTTGTTAAACTCATAGCGGTGACGGTGACGGCGTTGCACCACTTCTTGATTGTGATAAGCAGCCGCAGCCTTAGAGCCACGTTTCAACTTAGATGGATAAAGCCCCAAACGAAGGGTTCCCCCCATATCCTCAACATCAATCTGATCACGCATGATATCAATGATAGGGTATTTTGTTTCTGGTGCAAGTTCTGCAGAATTGGCACCTTCGAGTCCTAAAACGTGACGAGCAAACTCGATACAAGTCAACTGCATTCCCAAGCAGACACCCAACATTGGAACATCATTCTCACGCGCATAGCGGATGGCTTGGATTTTCCCTTCCGTACCACGTTGGCCAAAACCACCTGGTACGATGATTCCGTCCGCATCAGACAAGAGCTCTGCCACATTCTCTGCTGTCACATCATTGGCATTGATCCAATTGATTTTCACTTCTGCGTCGTTGGCATAACCAGAGTGTTTCAAGGCTTCGACCACTGAGATGTAGGCATCTTGCAATTCAACATACTTACCGACAAGGGAAATTTTAACTTGTTTCTTGAGGTTCATGACCTTATCCACCATGGCTGACCATTCTGTCATATCTGCTACTGGTGCATCTAGTTTTAAGTGGTCACAGACAATTTGGTCCATACCTTGCGCCTGCAAGTTCAATGGAATTTGGTAAAGGTGTTCAACATCCAACGATTCGATAACGGCTTCTGGTGCCACATCACAGAACTGTGCTAGTTTGTTTTTAATTCCTTGACCAGCTGGCTCTTCTGTACGAATAACCAACATATTTGGCTGGATTCCCAAGCCACGTAATTCTTTGACAGAGTGTTGGGTTGGTTTGGTTTTCATTTCACCAGCAGCCTTGAGGTAAGGAAGCAAGGTTGTATGAATGTACATGACATTATCCGCACCAACATCTGCCTTCATCTGGCGAAGGGCCTCTAGGAATGGCAAGGACTCAATATCCCCAACAGTTCCACCAACCTCTGTGATAATGACATCAGAGTCGGTCGTTAGAGCGGCACGCTTGATTTTTTCTTTTAAAGCATCTGTGATATGAGGAATAACCTGAACAGTTGCCCCAAGGTATTCTCCACGGCGTTCCTTACGAAGAACTTCACTATAAATTTTACCAGTTGTCACGTTGGAATATTTGTTAAGATTGATATCGATGAAACGTTCATAGTGACCCAAGTCCAAATCTGTCTCAGCTCCGTCATCTGTCACAAAAACTTCCCCGTGCTGGTAAGGGCTCATAGTTCCCGGATCAATATTGATATAAGGGTCAAACTTTTGAATGGTTACTTTCAGACCACGATTTTTCAAGAGACGACCCAGACTTGCTGCCACAATCCCTTTCCCAATAGACGACACCACACCACCAGTTACAAAAATATATTTCGTAGACATAGATTCCTCTTTCTAAAATGCTCAAGGTCTTGCTGACTACGAGGGGACATAGAAAACAAGAGCCTACTAATAAGAATAATCTGGGACTACTGCACCAGATTCACAACTAAAATACAAGAAGATAACTTCTTGAAAAAACAAAAATAGCTCCCTAAGAACTAGGGAGCCCCGACCTCTAAAAGAGGTGCCCGAACAATATGATACCTAAAAATAGGATAATTGTCAATAGCTAACTTTTATTCCTCGCTGGTTTCAGCATCATCATCTGAAAAATCGTCGTCGTCTTCGTTGAGATCCACGTCTTCACCCAAGTCATCTGGGGCGATTTCGTTAATTTCTGCATCGTAAGCTTCCACTTCATTTTTCTCATCATCTGGATTTTCATCATCGTATGAAAGAGCTGGATCTGCTTCGTATGCGTCTTCGTCTTCTGGATCATCTGTATTGTAGTCAATAGCATCTGAATCGCCGTCCATGAAGGCATTGACACGTTTTTTCTTAGCTTTTGGTGCTACTTCATCGTCGTCATTTTCTTCAAGAGCGATAATTTCTTCGTCAATTTCGTCCACACCATACCATGAACGAAGCCCCCATTTGTTGTCTCCAAGTGAGATGAAGCTACCGTCAAAGTTCAACTCTGTGTAGAACAAAGGCAAGGCTTCGCGGATATCGCTGTTTGATGTCCCAAGGTAGTTTTGAATTTCGTTTACAAGATCGCTAAAATGCATCTCATGGTCGCGACCACGAAGTTCCAAGATAGCACGCGCTACCTCAATCATAGATAGTTCACTTTTTTCTTGCCCAGCAAATACTTCTAATTCCAAAGCGTTTCTCCTCATTTATACTACTATCGCCAGAGCGAACAGACTCTGACCTCATTTTATCATTTACTCTTTATTTTACGATAATTTTGCAGAATAGTCAAAGGTTAAGGGGGAGAAAGTGGCAGGATTAGACTATTTTCAATATAAAACTCATTCCTTTTTCTGTTGCTCCATTTTCCACAAATCCAAGCGACTTGAAACACCTCCTAGAAGCATGATTGTAGGTGTAGATTTCCTTGACTCTCAATTCTTTCCATCCTTTTACTCGAGCCAATTCAATCAAAGTACTTAGAACCTTTTTCCCAAGCCCTCGATGTTGGTAAGCGGGATTCCCAATCACAATAGGGAGATTATCCTGAGATAGTGTAACATCCCCAATTGGAAACCATTCTCCCTTCTCCTTGACTTCAATCCAAAAAAGTTCACCATGCTGATCCAAATGGGAATACATAGCTTCCAAAGTTTCTTGACTATAAGGTCTCTTCACACCATCTACGAGGTAAACCAAGTTCACATCCTGATACCAAGCAAAAGCTTCTTCACAATGATTGACCTTATAATAAGGAACAAGACGCAGTGCATTATCTATTTGTAAAATCCGTTTCATCTGCTTTCCTTTTCAACAAAAGAGTTGCTGCTTGATTAAAACCATCACACCAGTTATACCATTTTGCTTCATACTCATCTTGAGCTAAGATATGATTTTTTAAATCCAGAACAGAGTAGATTTTTCTTTCTTCGCAGGCTTGCGCATAGAGATGATATAGTTCATCACCACCATCTCTATCCCACTCAGCAGAAATCGTATCCTGACCTGCCAATAAAGCCTGATAAGCCCTGTGATGTCCATCTGTAATCAACAAGCAATCTCCGAACGCAAGAATACTAATTGGATCAACATTGTTTAATTCTACAGACTGATAAAGTGTCTGGATGCCTGCTAGTTTCTTTTCTGATAAGTATAGTTGAGTCGGATGAAGATCTGCTATATTGACTTTCATTTCTTTCTCCTCAAAGGAATTTGATACTCACTTCTGCTTGCCTTTAAATCGCCATTGGAAGCGGAGCTTGTCATAGAAGGGAAATTCGATAAACAAGACTCCCAAGCCCACACAGAGACTGGCAAGGACATCTGATGGATAATGAACTCCCACCCAAAAAGAGACAATAGTTCATACTACTATTACTCTATTTTCATTGCTCTCACAATCGCTAAGGCAGTCAATACAAAAATAAAAAGTGGAAGCACTGTGATTTTTAGGTTTGTAGCACTCGCTAAGGCAACGATGATCATGCTAAGAATTCCTGGTACAACAACATTGAATACTCCAAGCACTGACTGGATGGTTCCCATGACTTCTTCTGGAACCATCGAGAATACAAGGTTGAAAATCCGAGGCCCCATCATTCCTACTGCAACTGCACATAAGAAGACAACTACCAATAAAAGGAGGAAATGATTGGTCAACCAAGAAAAGAGAATACAGAGATGCATAATTTCTTCAAAGTAGACAATCATTTTTATGGGAATATTTTTTAGGATACCTCCACTCAAAAAACTTCCCACAATCGTTCCTGAAAAAATAACCACTGACAATGCTGCAATGGATTTCCCAGTGTCAAAGAAGATAAATGGATGATGGATTAACATCAAGGTCGTTAAAGGGGTAATAATGCTTAAAATCACTTGGTTCATAGCTGCAATGAATATTAATTTGATAATTGCTGGAAAACTTGACAATATCTTCATTGAATGGAGGAAATGCTCTCCAAAAGATTTTGCGGTTAATCTTTTACCAACCTCCATCTGTCCCTCAATATCTCTCAAAGAAGTACGAATAAACACCACACCCAACAGTGCAAAAAGAAAGGTCAAAGCATTCAAACCTACAAACATCTTAAGACTGATAACCCCAATCAAAACTCCACCTATAAGGTTGCTGAGAATATTAACTACGCCAGCAGTTGCCTGTCTAAACCCCATAGCATCTGTCATATCATCTCCGATAATCCTCACATACAAAGGAGAAATCATAGCACCTGCAAAATAACTCATGGTATCTGATAAAAGATTGATTCCGCAAATAAGGAGAACCATCCCCATAGAGAAGTTCTTATCCGCTACAAACAGTGTCAATAGAGTATAAAGCAGAAACTTACTTGCCAATATAGCAATATATTTTGCAACACGATTTTTTTGAAAATCGGCAATAACACCTGTGAACAACTGAGAAATCTGTGGCAAAGTCTCCGAAACTGTTATACAAAGAACAGCTAATGAAGCAAATTTATATTCCGATACATACGAAATAAAGGAAATATAAAACAGCGTATCACCAAATGACGAAACCCATTGATTAATCAGCAACATTCGATAACTTTTATTGGTCAAAAAAGTATTCATTGGTTTGCCTCCTTCTTCAGTTCAAAAGGAAATTGAAATCCTAACAGTGCCCAATATATTCCCAAAGTTCCAATACCAAAATCAAAATAATCGTAATTTCGATTCTCACTTTGAAAAACAAGAAGTTCATCATACTTTCTAAAAGACTTAGTAAGAAGCAACTGAACTATATCATTCTTATCTTTATATCCAAATACATACGCATAAGTTTGTAACAGACTAGCAATGCCATGGCAATAACATGTTTCCATACTCAGGTGGTGGTTAAGAATCACCACTCTAGCCTCCGAAATTAACTTGGAGTATTTTAGAGGTTCGACCAAACAAAGATATAGAATCAATCCTGATAGTCCATCACACCAAGATAGCTCTAAATTATTATAGCTATTTTTATTTTTCAAAATTTCTTGTGACAATATTTTTGCAATTTCTTCTGTAAAAATACTTATTATGGAATCATATTTCTTACTATCAAATAAAATTTTATATTCATTCAAAACATATGCTATTCCTGCTTTTCCATGAGCAAAACTATAATCAAACAAGGAATTATATTGTGAAAAATCCTTACCGATTTCCTCTTCAAGTTCAGAAATTGCAGTATGGATAAATTCTTCGAGATAGGCGGTTTCTTCCAACTCATAATACCTCATAAGAGATAGCAAAACACCTGCCTTTCCTAAAACAAAATCCTGCTTACCAATGTTGTCATAATCTAACAATATCTCATTTACTAGACTAGTAGCTTTATTTTTATAAAAAATATCACCTGTTCTTTCAAACAATAATATTAAAGCCCATAAAAATCCTGACACACCAAAATACAATGAATTTTGATACAGATAACTCTTGCTACCTCTTGTTATTTCTATCTTTTGAACCCATTGCTTAACTAACTTCAGTTCAGAAGACGATAAACATTGAGTAACAAATATTATATAACCAGACAGTCCGTGCTGAAAAGATATCGGGTTAACAAATTCTCCAAATTCATTTGAAGGTAAAAGACGACCTGTGCTATCAATATTTTGTGATAAAATAAAATGTGCTACTTTCTCAGATTCCTTTTTAAAATCATAACAACTAACATTAAAATCCACCTCTGACATATCAATATTCAAAATTTCAATTTCATTAATTTTCTTTATTATATTAGTAGATTCTTTCGCTTCACTTAAATTCAACAGATAAATCAACCAGTAATACACACTCTCTGATATATATTCCATATTTTTAGCGATTCGTAACGCTTGTTTTATTTTATCAATACAACTAATATCGTATAGATTGTCTCCCGACGAAAAAACTAATGTTCTACCAACCAAAATAGCAAAACTAGTCATGGCTACAGCAAAATAATCTTGATTAATCGAACTCTCAGATAGGTCATTATCTGGATTTACCATAAAAGGGGTTTTTACATATCGTCGTACATCTTTTATCAGAGATACATTCTCTAAATCTATTAAAAATATAGAACCATCTTCTCTATAAATAAAATTTGTAGGCGATAAGTCTACAATCTTATATCCTAAACTATGAATAGAATTAACAATTGATATTAAATTATCTATTAATTTTAATTTTGTTCTATAAGAAAACCTTTCTTCCCCAATTAAATCAAAATAACTATATCCTTCAATAAAACTTTGAACAACAAAATAGTCTCCATCAACTTCAAACTCATCTATAAAGTTTGCCGTATAAAGCTGAGAATCTAATGTTTTCAACATATTAACTTCATTTTTTATCTCATCGATAGCAAAATGCTTCCCCTCAACATCGTTGCTGACAAAAGGGCGCACTTGTTTCACAATAACTTTTTCCCCAGTATCTTTCTTTTTAGCTCTATATACATTCCCTCTGTTAGATTTTTTTAATATTATTTCAAATTTATAGTTATTTATTAAATGATTCTCAGGTATTTTCCCTATCTCTCCAAATAACTCCTGCTTCTCTTCTGGAGTAAAAAGATCCTCCTTCCAATCAGGTATCACAGGAAAATTTTTACGAACATCTTCTACCCAATTCCCCTCCTCGTTTTTCAACAAATAAATAATTTTGTGATTTTTTTCATCATATTCTTGTATTTTTTTAAATGAACCAAATCTATAGTGCAGTGGTGAATATTTTCCACATTGAAAATCAGACAATATTCTTGGAGAAAAATATATAGCAAGTTTCTCACGTAACGCTAATATTATTTCACGAGCTTGCTTGTCATTTGCAGGATAAATTGCCATAAATTTATTGGCTATAGGTGACGTTTCTCGTGGAGAGTTAATCTTTTTTAAACTTTCAATATCCTTAACAACTTTAAATGAACATTCAATTTCGCGTAAAAAAGATGCTACTAGTGTAAAGATACTAACCGCATCTTTCATTTGTGAACTTATGTGAATTTTCCATCCCGAATCTGATAAATTCTTATTATAGCCAAAATAAACCCAGTCAGAAGAAACATACTTAACTTTAGAATCAAATTGTTGTATTGAATTCTCAAGAACATCCATTAATTACTCCTCGTATATAAAGAAAGAGAAGTAGACTAACCCACCTCTCCTATATAATTAAACTATCTTAAACTTTCGTAAATAATCTACAATTGATTAAATACATGAAAGCGCCTATTAAACTTGAACTTCTTAAAAATGAACTGTCAAACTATAAAGAATTATGAAATATTTTATATGCAGACATCAACATTTCAATAAGAAGAGGTTCTAAAAGCATTTAAGACTAACCGACTGTAACCGAGCATGTAAAGTCGCATAATCTTTCAACTTGCGTAGGAAGAGGTGCAACTGGTAACATCTCAAGATTTGACAATGTTTCCATGGTAATTCTCCTAATTTTATTTAGAATTCTTTTTCCGGAAAGGAAAATTCTATAAAGCCTTTATAAATATAGTTAAAGAGTTTTTTAGATAAATCTCACAAGCAAAACTTCAACATCCAGATAAATGAAGTCTCAATACACTAATACAACACTTAAGGACTAAATCCTCCATCAGAATCTGATTTATTTTTGAAAGTAAAACTCAATTCTGTTTATGAAGCGATATGTTGGATATCTTTAAAGTGAAATTCCATATGCTGGTCCTGGATCAACTCCTCTAGTTGTTACAGATAAAGAGCCACTTAACACATTAAATAGAAATAGAAGCAATAAAGCAATTAATATACATAGCTTGACAACTTGAAATCTTTTCATCTTCTAAACCTTCTTAACTATTGACGATATTCTAACACATCAATTTTAGTTTGTCAATAATTTTTATGTAGATTTCTTATTTTTTTTGAAATATGAATTTAAGTTATCTAAAAATACAAATCTTTTTCTTAATCTTCACTTTCCAATAATTTCATTTCCTTCTCAATTTCCATCATCATTCTCTGGTTCTCTTCGTGCTTGTAAAGCTGATAAGATACTTGATAAAAACCTAGTATCCTATCCTTTTCAGCAAATCCCACACTTATATTTCCCAATAAACAATACAAATCTGCTAATCGATAACTACTATTATATCTTTTACAAATAGCTATTGTTTCTGTAATCTCTTCTATAGCTTCAGATGTTTGTTCATTCAACCACAAATATCTACAATAGTTATATCGGAATTTAATCATCAATTCTAATTGTTCCAAATGATGAACAGATAATGACTGGATGTTCTCTTTTAAAAGTTGATAGAGCTCCTGATATGTGTCTTCCTGCCCCATATCAAAATAAAAATTAGCCAAGGTATTTCCCAGCTGTAGATAGTAAAAATCAGATTTTTTCAGAGACAACAGTATTTTTTCCAATTTCGCAACTGCCTCTGTTTGATGATTCAGATAATGGAATTGAACTAATGTATCAATCCAGTCTAAATAAATCTGATCTTTAGCAGATAAACGAGCACGTTTAGATTTTTCTAGTTCATAGATGTAATGGAGAGATTCATATTCCCTCTCATCCAAAAACTTCTTAGATAGTTCTTTAAACTTATCAATATTTTCCAAGCTAGAAACCTCAGTCTCTTCAAAGAAATAATTCATGCTCACCTTCAATCGCTTAGATAGCTGAAAGAGTAATTCTGACCCGGGTGAGTATTTACCTTGCTCCATACGGCTAATCTGTCCTTGCTCACAAATCCCCTTAGCCAATTCCTTTTGAGATAATTTTAATTCCTTTCTCTTGTTTTTTAAGCGTGTCGCTAGTAACATGTCCACACTTTATTCCTCCTTGCTTTATTTATTAAAGTACATCAAGTTTCAAAAACATGTTTAAAATATATATTTTATATCCTTATCTTTGTATAATTTTTTATCTTTTTCATCACTTCTGCTTACCTTTAAATCGCCATTGGAAGCGAAGTTTATCATAGAAGGGAAACTCGATAAACAGGACTCCCAAGCCTACACAGAGACTGGCAAGAACATCTGATGGGTAATGAACTCCCAGATAGACCCTTGATACCAGCACACTGACTAGGTAGAGGCCAAGAATAATTTGCACGATTTTTCTCCAGACTGGATCTTTAATCCGTTGACTAAGAATGACAATCAGAGATCCGACCATCAAGGTTACAGCCAGAGAATGCCCACTCGGGAAGGAAAATCCCTTCTCCTCAACCAAGTGTAAAATAGCTGGTCGCGGGCGCTGGTAGATATTTTTAAAGGTCACAATTAAAAGACCTGCCAAAGCCAGATTTCCCAGCATGAAGAAACTTTCTATCTTCCACCGCTTACGATAAAAGATAAAGGCTACAATGACAACCCAAGTGATAATCACTGGGATATCAATCAGGCGTGTAATGGATCGGAAAAGAATAGTCAAGTAATCTGGCAAGTCTCCTCGAATGGCCGTCTGAATCGGTTGGTCAAAATTGACCAACGTTTCAGGGTAAAATTTGACCATATAGCCAAGAATAACGAAAAGTAAAAGGGCAAAACTGCCCTTCATTAAAAATGTTTGTTTATCTCTCATAATGTTTTAAGGTTGGTTTCAAGAGAATATACAACAACCAGAATGAAACGGAAAAGATTACACCTTCAATCAAGTTAAAAGGTAATACCATGGTCATTAGGTAGTTGGAAAGTCCCAAAATTTTTCCAATATCAAAGTTAGCAAACTTAGCGTATAAAGGAACAGCGTAAACATAGTTGAGAACCAACATAGCCACGGTTAAACCAATAGTTCCAGCTAGAGATCCTAGTAGGAAACGAAGGGGTGTCCGTTCCTTTTTCCAAATCAAAGCAAATACGATGACAAAAACTCCCAAAGCTACGATATTCATTGGCAAACCAATGTAAGTATTCACTCCCTGGCTGTTAAGAAGCAACTTCAAGAGTGAGCGAAGCAAGAGAACTCCTAGAGCAGCAGGCAAATCCATGACCACCAAGCCCACAAGGACTGGCAAGATACTAAATTCGATCTTTAGGAAGGACGCCGCTGGCAAAAGCGGAAAGTCAAAGTACATCAGCACAAATGAGATGGCTGATAGAATCGCAATGGTCGAAAGTCGACGTGTGTTTGTCATAACAGGTTCCTCCAATTTTCTATAAAATCAGAAGAAGTTAGAAAGGATTCCTCTATCTATTCTCACTTTTTATATCCCAAATCTTCCCTCTCACTCTATTAAGAAAATTCAAGCAAGCGGTTACAGTTTAGCTATAAATCTATCAGAACAGACAAAGCCATTCTTTCGTCTTCTCCCATCCAGACTATACTGTCGGTTGTGGAATCTCACCACATCAGCTTGCGCTCGCGGACTTATTTGGCTAAGATATTTTAGATTTATCTAGGCGTCGCAGTCGAAGATAATACTTAAAGTATATCGAGACAAGACAACGACGAGAAAGCTAAAATAGATAGTCAAATTTACCGCCGGTCGGGAATTTCACCCTGCCCTGAAGACTCTTTTATCATAACAAAAAACGCTTGCAAGCGCAAGCATTTTGTTCATTTCCATTTTCATTTTTTATTTCAATTTATCCACTTCATAGGTATGAACAAGCTCAAGACCTGCAAAGTTCTGCTGGCGAAGAGCTTCGTAGACAATCATGCAAACGGTATTAGACACATTGAGACTGCGGACATGTTCATCATTCATAGGAATACGGAGAGCTTTCTCAGGATGTTCTCGCATAAAGTCCTCAGGCAAGCCCTTGTCTTCACGTCCAAATAGAAAATAATGGTCTTCGTTAGTCGATAAATCCACCTCAGAATACACTTTCTCAGCGAATTTTGAGATCAGATAGAGTTTGCCCTTCATCTGAGACATGAAATCCTCCAAACTCTCGTAAAAATAAATCTCTAGCTTATCCCAATAATCCAATCCAGCCCGCTTCATCTTGCGGTCATCGATAGGAAAGCCCATTGGCTTGATGATATGGAGGGGAGAATTGGTCGCAGCGCAAGTACGCGCGATATTGCCTGTATTTTGTGGAATTTGTGGTTCAAATAATACAATGTGATTTGTCATGACTTGCTTCCTTTTACCATTGCAAAAAAATAGCCACACTGCCCGGAGTCAAGCTCAGCAAACAGCGTGGTTAAGGCATCGTTAACTTACCTCACAACAGGTTTGAAGTAAATCAGCGAAACTACTTTCTTAGTATAACACTTTCAGAATCATTGTCAATAGAAACGACTTGATTTTTTCAATTTTTTCAAGCTATTTCCAAGGGTTGTAAAATCGTCCCTGATTCTGCAAGATAAGTAGTAAACTAGCTACTAAAAACACAGCTGCCAAGAACAAGGTAAGATAGTCTCCTTTTTTCAAGGCCTGATAACTATACCAAGTGCGTTTTTTCTCTTTCCCAAAGCGGCGAAGCTCCATGGCGGTCGCGATGGTATCAATGCGTTCTAACGAGCTAAAAATCAAGGGAGTGATAATGCGCAGATTGCCTTTGATTCGTTGCATAAGAGAAGCTTTCTTGGATAATTCCATCCCACGCGCTTCCTGAGACATCTTGATGGTAAAGAATTCTTCCTGTAAATCTGGAATATAGCGCAAAGTCAGGCTGACTGAATAGGCAATCTTGTAAGGCACACCAATTTGATTTAAACTGGAAGCAAACTGACTAGGATGGGTTGTCATCAAAAAGATAATAGCCAGAGGAATGGTGCAAAGGTACTTAATAGCCAAATTTAGCAGATAAAAGAGTTCTTGACTGGTCAGAGTGTAGGCACCGATTCCCTGCCAAATCACACTTCTCTCTCCGTAAAGTCCAACCCCATACTCGGGAGAAAAGAGATAGACCATCAAAACGTTTAAAACGGCAAATACCGTCGCAAAAACGGCTACAAAGGAAACATCTTTAAAACGGATTTGTGACAAATAGAGGAGAAAAACCGAAAAGATAGCAATCAGAACAAGCAGTCTGGTATCATAGCTAATCATGGCCGCCAATGACACGAGGATGAAAAAGAGAAGTTTTCCAGCTCCTGACAAGCGATGAATCACAGTATCTCTATGCTGGTAACCAATTAATTTAGCTTGCATCCTTCTCTCCTTTCTTTGTAAAATGCCGTTAAAGCAAGTGGATCCACGTCGAGTTTCTTAGCCAAGTTGAAGATAGAAGTCTCTTTTAAATTGGCTTTTACTAACAGCTCAGGATTGCTCAACAGACTAGCTGGATCGGTATCGGCAATCAATTCCCCATCCACCATGACAAGAGCCCGGTCTGAATAATCTAGCATCAATTGCATATCATGGGTAATCATGACAATGGTATGCCCTTTTTGATGCAACTCTTCGAGAAAGTCCATAATTTCAGTATAGTTCTTCTGGTCTTGACCTGCTGTTGGCTCATCTAAGAGGATAATTTCAGCCCCCAAGACCAAAATCGAAGCAATGGTCACACGTTTTTTCTGACCAAATGACAGGGCAGAAATGGGCCAATTACGGAATTCATAGAGACCACAGATTTTCAAAGTTTCATAGACTCTCGTTTCAATTTCCTGATCGTCCACACCTCGCAAACGAAGTCCCAGAGCCACCTCATCAAAAATCATGTTGGTCGAAATCATTTGATTGGGATTTTGTAGTACATAGCCTACTCGTTCCGCCCGCTCTGCAACAGAATCTCCTTTTATATCCTGTCCTTCCCAAAGATAGTGGCCTTCAGTCTGGATAAAGCTACTTAAGGCCTTGGCTAGAGTTGACTTCCCTGCTCCATTTTTTCCGACAATGGCAATTTTTTCACCCTTTTTAATATCTAAATGAATGAATTTTAAAATCGGTCTATCATCATAAGAAAACGACACGTCCTCTAGTCTAAAGAGTGACTGCAATTCTGGGGTTTCTTTTACCAGTTCTGTCCGCAACTGAACCTGACCTTTTGAGATAGACAAGTTATCCAGATCTGCTAATTGTTCTTCCTTGACTAAATCCACACCCAATTGACGGAGAGTGGTTAGATAAAGGGGTTCTCGGATTCCATTTTGGGTCAACAAATCAGTCGCCAATAACTGATCAGGACTCCCATTAAAGAGGATGCGGCCATCGTTTATCAAGACAATCCGATCCACAGGGCGATGCAAAACATCCTCCAAACGATGCTCGATAATAAGAGTCGTCGTCCCCTCCTCCTTATGAATCTGATCAATCAATTCGATAATATCCTGACCTGACTTGGGATCCAGATTGGCGAGTGGCTCATCAAACAAGAGAATCGGACTCTCATCAATCAAGACACCAGCTAGACTGACCCGCTGCTTTTGTCCACCTGACAAATCCTGAGGACGCTGATCCAGTAAAAGAAGAAGGTCCAGCTTTTCAGCCCATTTATGAACACGACCTTTCATCTCATCTAGGGCTGTTACATCATTTTCCAGAGCAAAAGCCAAATCCTCTGCCACGGACAAGCCGATAAACTGCCCATCTGTATCCTGCAAAACCGTGCTAACCAGATGAGACTTATCATAGATACTCATATCAAAAGCAGCTTGACCCTTGATCAAAAATTCTCCAGACGTCTGACCCTTGTAAATATTGGGAATAATCCCATTCAAACACTGACCCAAGGTAGATTTACCTGACCCAGATGGCCCAACAATTAAGACTTTCTCTCCCTTATAAATAGTCAAATCCACCCCTTGCAAGGTCGGCTCTTGTTGTGTTTCATACCGGAAAGAGAAATCCTTCCACTCAATTATAGCTTCTTTCATCTTACTCTCTTCATTCGCTTCTTAGACTTCTATTTTATCATAAATCTACCCCTTCTTGCAGTCTCTTCTCTTAAAATCTTAGCGCCCAAAAGATTCCTATCCTAGCTTACTTGTCTAACTAATCTATAAACATCGAAAAAGACTGGTTGCCCAGCCTTCCCCATCATTTTAGTCCTTTTTCAAACTTCCTGCACGAGTTTGAGTTCCTGCATAGGCAAGCAAGAGAAGAGTTCCTGCAATAGCTACAGATACACCATTAGCAATTCCCGCAACAATTCCTTGTGCAAATACTTTTTCTGCCGCTTCTTGATAAATCACAACATCTCCAAGTGGTGCCAAGACACCCCAAACAAGAGCATTTGCAAGTAGTTGAATGAGGTTAAAAATGAGAATATCTTTCCAGTCAAAGACACCATTGATCACGCGAACGTACTTTCTAAATAGCCCCACAACTAGACCAAAGAGTCCACTAGCGATAATCCAAGTCCACCACAGACCGTAGCCAGCAATAGCGTCCTTCACCGCATGCCCAATTAAGCCAACAAGTAGTCCCACTATAGGACCAAAAATGATAGACAAGAGGCTCTGTACCGCATACTGAAGCTGGATGCTTGTATTTGGAACAGGGGTCGGAATGCTGATCATCCCGATGACAACAAAGAGCGCAGCTCCAACACCGATAGCAACAACTTGTTTAATTGATTGATTTTTCATCTATATTCTCCTATTTTATGATTCTATTTTCTTTATTTCAATGGTCCAAGATGAACCGACACCCACATTATAAGCCTTGGCAAAGGAACCTTGGTTGATAGCCAGACCTAAACGATAGAGAGAGTTGATGTAAAGGATGGGTTGCCCAATTCTCACATCTGCAAATGATTTGCCATAAACAACCTGATTTTGATAGACCAGCATATCAGCGTGATAGATGGTCACTTCAAAACGATCACCAAATGCTGGTTCCAGTTTGTAAAATTCTTCCCGTGTGATAGAGGTCCAAAGCGAACCAAAACGCACATCCAGAATATCAATGGCTCCCTTCACCAGATGATCTTCAATGATGGTCTCTACGACTGGAAGCTCTATAATCTGATCCACACTGAGCTCTGGCCCCACTTCCTCAAAACTAATGTGACCACTGGCTAATTTAGCACCAGTATAGGCATAGACATCACGACCGTGGAAGGTATAAGAATGCTCTGTATTTTGACGTCTATTGGCCACTTCAGAAATTTCACGAATAGCTACAATGCCAACGTGTTTCTTGATAAAAGAAAGCGTCCCATTATCTGGCGTGACAATGTATTGATTTTTTGCAGTCTTGGCAACCACACTCTTACGTTTCGAGCCGACACCTGGATCGACCACCGATACAAAAGTCGTTCCCTGAGGCCAGTAATCCACCGTCTGAAAGAGACGGTAACTCCCCTCAAAAATATTATAAGGCGTGATATCGTGCGTCAAGTGATGAATTTTTAAGGTTGGAGATTCTTCTAAAGCCACTCCAATCATAGCCGATACCGCACCATCAACCAGACCAAAGTCTGATTGTAATACCAGTAAATTATTATTCATTTTATCTCCTTGTATATCCTTTATCATACCATATTTCAGAGAAAGTCGCTAATAGCTATTTCAATTGGTTAGGGTATAGTTTTACCTTATAGCAAATTTCCTACTAAAAGCTCTGGTTATTAGCTAGCAGGTGCATTTTTTCTTGAAAAAAGGTATGATAGTTACATAATGAAGAAGTAGGTTTTATTATGAAAATTATCCTTGTCGGAGGGGGAAAAGTTGGTTTTGCCCTCTGTCGCTCCTTGGTTGCAGAAAAGCATGATGTTTTACTGATTGAACAAAACGAAGCTGTTCTCAATCATATCGTCAGTCGTTTTGATATTATGGGTATCCTTGGTAACGGGGCCGATTTTACCATCCTTGAGCAAGCCAGTGTCCAGGATTGTGATATCTTTATCGCCCTGACTGAATATGATGAAGTGAACATGATTGCAGCCGTTCTAGCCAAAAAAATGGGAGCTAAAGAGACCATCGTTCGGGTGCGGAACCCTGAATATTCTAACTCTTATTTCAAGGAAAAGAATATTCTCGGTTTTTCTCTTATCGTTAATCCTGAGCTCTTGGCTGCCCGCGCTATTGCTAATATCATTGACTTCCCCAACGCCCTGTCTGTCGAACGTTTCTTTGGTGGACGGGTCAGCTTGATGGAATTCACTGTTAAATCCTCCAGTGGTCTTTGCCAAATGCCCATTTCTGATTTTCGGAAAAAATTTGGCAATGTCATTGTATGTGCGATAGAAAGAGATCATCAAATTATCATCCCAAGTGGTGATATGACCATACAGGATAAAGATAGAATCTTTGTCACTGGTAACCGTGTTGACATGATGCTCTTCCATAATTATTTCAAGTCTCGTGCCGTGAAGAGTCTTCTTATTGTTGGAGCTGGTAGAATTGCCTATTATCTACTAGGTATCCTCAAAGACAGTCGTATCGATACCAAGGTTATTGAAATCAATCCTGAAATTGCTAGCTTCTTTAGCGAGAAATTTCCAAACCTCCACATCGTTCAAGGAGATGGTACCGCAAAAGATATCCTGCTGGAAGAAAGTGCTCAAAACTATGATGCCGTTGCGACTCTAACAGGGGTCGATGAGGAAAATCTGATTACCTCTATGTTCCTTGACAGGGTAGGTGTACAGAAAAATATTACCAAGGTCAATCGTACCAGTCTCCTCGAGATTATCAATGCGCCTGATTTTTCAAGTATCATCACACCTAAAAGCATCGCTGTAGATACGATTATGCACTTTATTCGTGGTCGTGTTAATGCCCAGTATTCAGACCTTCAAGCCATGCACCATCTAGCCAATGGCCAAATCGAAACCCTGCAATTCCATATCAAGGAAGCTAATAAAATGACTGCCAAACCTCTTTCTCAACTGAAATTGAAAAAAGGGGTTCTTATCGCAGCTATCATTCGAAAAGGAAAGACTATTTTCCCTACCGGGGAGGATATGCTGGAAGTCGGAGACAAGCTCCTAGTAACAACCTTGTTACCAAACATCACCAAGATTTATGACTTGATCGCGAGGTAAGAAATGAATAAAAGTATGATTCGTTACCTCCTTTCAAAATTACTTTTGATTGAAGCTGTTCTTCTTTTGGTTCCTGTGTCTGTCGCTGTCTATTACCGTGAATCGAGCCAAGTCTTTACAGCCCTCTTTACAACGATTGGGATTCTCGTATTACTAGGCGGCTCAGGAATTTTACAAAAGCCAAAAAATCAACGGATTTATGCCAAGGAGGGAATCTTGATTGTGGCCCTCTGCTGGATCCTTTGGTCCTTCTTTGGCGGTCTCCCCTTTGTCTTTGCTAGACAAATTCCCAGCGTTATCGATGCCTTTTTTGAAATCAGTTCTGGCTTTACAACTACTGGAGCAAGTATTTTGAACGACGTTTCGGTTCTCAGCCGTTCCCTCCTCTTCTGGCGAAGTTTTACCCACTTGATTGGAGGAATGGGAGTGCTTGTTTTTGCACTTGCTATTATGGATAATGCCAAGAATAGCCACCTAGAAGTGATGAAGGCTGAGGTTCCTGGCCCTGTTTTCGGTAAGGTTGTATCCAAACTCAAAAATACTGCCCAGATTCTCTATCTCCTTTATCTAGCTCTCTTCTCCCTCTTTGTCATCATCTATTATCTAGCTGGCATGCCCCTATTTGATAGTTTTGTCATTGCCATGGGGACAGCAGGTACAGGAGGATTTACCGTCTATAACGATGGAATTGCCCACTATGGTAGCTCACTGATTACCTATCTGGTTAGTATCGGAGTTTTGGTTTTTGGAGTAAATTTCAATCTCTACTACTACCTCATGCTCCGTCGCGTCAAGGCCTTCTTTGGTGACGAAGAACTTCGAGCTTACTTGGTCATTGTTCTGCTTTCTACAGGCTTGATCAGCCTCAATACCCTCTATCTCTACCCAGGATTTTCTAAGAGTTTTGAAATGGCCTTCTTCCAGGTTTCCAATATCATTACAACGACTGGTTTTGGATATGGAGATATTACCAATTGGCCCCTCTTCTCCCAGTTTATCCTTCTCTTCCTCATGGCAATCGGTGGTTCTGCTGGTTCAACTGCAGGTGGACTCAAGGTTATTCGAGGCCTTATCCTTTCAAAAATTGCCAAAAATCAAATTTTGTCAATCCTATCGCCCCACCGTGTTTTGACACTCCATGTTAATAAAACGGTGATTGACAAGGATACCCAGCATAAAATTCTCAAATACTTTGTCATCTATGCTATGATTTTGCTAGCGCTTATCTTTATTGTCAGCCTAGATAGCAATGATTTCCTAGTCGTTACCAGTGCTGTCTTTAGCTGCTTCAATAATATCGGACCTATTCTAGGAACCACTTCTAGCTTCTCAATCTTTAGTCCTATCTCAAAAATTCTCCTCTCCTTTGCAATGATTGCAGGGCGCTTGGAGATTTACCCAATCCTACTTCTCTTTATGAAAAGAACTTGGTCTAAGAGATAAAATACAAAATCCCTCTTTTTACAATTGTGAAAGAGGGATTTTTATATTAAAAAAGGGGGAACGTTTTTAAATCCAAGCCTGTCTGTAAGCAAAGTCCTAACTCAAATAAAAGATGGAAAAACTGACTACACAGCTTGGTAATGCTCCAATACAAATTGTAAGGCTCTACTTGGATTCTTTGTTAAATGAATATATTCCATTCCTCTGGTAGCAACTAACTGAATACCTAATCTTTCTGCATCCACCTTCATCTCTTTATAATAACTCCGAACTTGTGGAGCCAGAATGATCAAATCATAAACACCCATAATATCATAATGAGCTCCGTACGCTCCTGAATTCGCAATCACTCTAACTTCTGCTAATTGAGCGCCCTCGTTAATTGCATTGGCTAATTGCGCACTTGTTCCAGACCCTGCACAAAGAACCAATACTTTCAACTCCTTACTTTTTATTTCATCTAACTCACCAGGCATTATTTCACTTGTATCCTCCTCTAAAATAATATCATTTGAGCTTGCAACATCTTCTTTCATCAGTAACTGTCTATCATACGCTCTACAGAATGGCAAATAAATCAATATGTCGACAACTAAAATCAAAGATAAAAATACAAAGGAGATAGGTTGAAAATTCGTTCCAATTAACAATCCCAAGGGACCAGGAAAGGCCCAAGGTAACTGGATATAAAATCCATTCATTCCAAAGAAATCAATAAAGACCTTTCCTAGAAATACATTCACTGGTGGAGTCATCAAAAAAGGGACAAAAAGATAGGGATTCAAAATAACAGGCATACCAAATAGAAGAGGTTCATTTACCGCAAATAAAACAGGAGTAATTGTAGCTTTACCTACCGATTTTAATTGTTTAGATCGCATAAAGAAAATCAAAATAAATGGTACAACAAAGGTAGCCCCCGTTCCTCCGATAGCAGCGATATAATTCCCGAAATTAGGTGTTAAAGAATGATAAGGGAACTGCCCATTTGCAAGGAGTTGAGCATTCTCTTCCATATTGCTTAGTTGTAAAGCTGTAACAGCAGGTAAGACAATAGATGGTCCATGAATTCCAACAAACCAAAGCAAAGCACACATAAACCAAATCAACATCATAACAGGATATGATTCTGCACCCTTAAAAATAGGGGTCAATAGTTGTTGAAATACTTGGGCAAAAGGAACATCTAAACTAAACCGAGATACAATATCTAACAAACCACTAATAAGTAAAACAAAAGAAAAAGGAAAAATATCTCTAAAAGCTTGTGATATAGCTCCAGGAACTTCCTTAGGTAAATGAATAGTAATGTCTCGCTTAATACAGAATCGGTAAACATTTACAGTAATAAAGGCACTGACAAACGAAGTTATCAATCCTTGAGATCCTAAATAGTTTGTCGACAAACTTGTAGATCCCGTCTTCTCATCAACTACAAGCGTTACAGTTAATACCAGATAACTACATATGGCTGCCAACATTACAGAAGTATCATTTATTACCTTTCCAGGAGGCATTTTTCTATTAACATTTCCAGCCAATGACTTTGCAACTGTCCCTGAAACAATAACACCCAAAACTCCCATGGTTAGCATATACACTTTCCTCATCCAGACAATAGCTGGACTCGGTAACTCTACTCCGAAATTTTTAGGAATCATAATAATAATCATCAAAAAGCTTGAAAACATAATTAAAGGCATAGTAGCAATGAATCCATCTTTAATAGCCATCATATAATTATTAGTAGAAATTTTTTCAAATTTCCCTTGTTGCTTTTCAATGGCAGCGACTAGCTTATCCATAAAACTCCTCCTATAAAAAATTCAACCTCATATTTAAAACATATTAAACATCATTCAAATCGCTAACCTTAATTCCGTTTTAGCCCTTTTACCCAAAGAGCACTTTTCTTAATATATCTCTTCTGTGTCTCATAATCAACAAAGAAAAGACCATATCGCTTATTGTAGCCATTCGCCCAAGAAAATTGATCTTGCAAAGACCATATAAAATAGCCTTGAATATTGACTCCCCTATCTCGAGCCTCTAAAACTTTGTGTAAATGTTGCTCAATATAACGGATTCTCTTACTGTCATCAATAATATCATTCTCGCCCTCTGGCTTAACCTCTTTAAGGGCTGTACCATTTTCAGTTAAATAAATGACCGGATGTTGAGAATATTCTTCTTTGATACGAAGCAACATATCAAATAAGCCTTGAGGATAAATATTCCAATCCCAATCTGTTGTCGGAATACCAGGCTTTTTTACAAATTCACCTAGAGCATTTAATTTAAAAGAAGACTGTCCTTTTATTCCTGTTGAATTAAATTCTTGTCTATTTTCACCTTTGTATTCACGAATAAATTCTGAACGATAATAATTCATCCCAAACATCGTATTAAGAGGTGCAGCTCTTTTCATAATTTCTAAATCACCATCTTCAATAATAAAGCTAGAATTATTAGCTTCCAATATTTGATTTAAGTGAAAAAGCGTGTCATCACTGTAGTAGCCCAAAAAAGTTCCATCTAATAGAAATTTATTATTATAAACATCATACCGTTTAGCTGCCAAAATATTTTCTTTTTGCCCATCAATAGGATAGCCTGGCTTTAAGGCATGAATACAACCTACCTTTCCCTCAATCCCTAATTGATGAAATTCGAGGACTGCAAGAGCATGCGCCAACAACATGTTATGATTCGATTGAATTGCTTCAGATAATTGAAAATGATGATTCGGAGGAAACTGACCTCCTATATATTGACCTGCGGCAAGAGACATCAGTTCATTGATTGTAAACCAATGCTTGACTTCTGTAAATTCTTGGAAACAAAAACGAGCATATCGTATGAAACGATCAATATTCTCTCTATTCAACCAATCCCCTGTTTCTAACATTTTCTGAGGCGAATCAAAATGATGTAAAGAAACAAACGGAATCACATTATGTTTTAAGCAGGACTGAAAGACTCTATGGTAATACTGAACAGCCAATATATTCGGCTCCCCATCTATATCAGGAAATATGCGAACCCAGGAAATAGATAAACGCAAAGCCTGCAAACCATGTTCTGCCGCCAAGGCTATATCTTCTTCGTAACGATAATAAAAATCACTAGCTGGATCTGGTAAGAACGGACTGTTTTCTTGCAAATAAACATCCCACATATTTGTTCCTTTGCCATCTACCCTAGTTGCACCCTCTACTTGATAAGCAGCGGTAGCAGCTCCTAATAAAAACTCCTTCGGTAAGGCTTTAACCTGTAAATTTTCCATGACTAATCCTCATTGCAAACCAATATGTTCTTCAATCTTTCGAATTCGTTCATATTCATCAATAAAAAACTTTACCTGATCATACAATAGCATCGTTGTCATCAAAGTATCTTGACCATGAATCATAATAAAGCTCACTTCAAAATTATCTCCAGATGCCTCCTCCGCTAATAAATTAGTCTGTTCTCGATGGGCAGACACTATTGAGTCGTTTGCAGACTCAACCAATTCTCTTGCCTGTTCAAAATATCCATCTCTCGCAAACGCCAAAGCATCCATCAAATCTGACCTTGCATCTCCTGCGTAAGCGACAATTGTAAAACCAAGCATATTTATTTCTTCTTTTGATTTCATCTTTCTTCCTCCTCAATCTTGATCCATCTTTTACACATCATTATTAAAATGACTTCGCTACCATACAAATAGAAAGTTGACCCTAAATATCTTAAAAATCCTTAAATTTCATAATATTTAGGATCAATCTTCTCTGAATACCTTAGTTCATTTTCTATACTTATGATTTATAAGTGGAAACCAGCGTAATTTTTTGCTACTTCAATTACACGATAAACATCCAAATTAGATTGGAATAGCAATTCGTGACCACGGATATAATTCAAAACATTTTTCCACTCATCTTGAGCTTGTCTTGTTTTTCCGGTTGCTTGAAGATATAAAGCTTTCGCCATCTTAACAACATATTCACGATGATAACTGAGCTGTTTCCATTCATCTTTTTGACTATTCACTAACTTAGAAATATTTTCCTCAATAATTGGCAAAAAATTATCAGCTAGATTGTAAGCTATATAATAATGATTCGCTAAAACATCATTTTGACGACTGCCAATTGCATTAAAATAATCACAAGAGGAATAAATGGATAATTTTTCTAAATATTCAACAACAGACTGCCAATTTGACCCATACAAAGCAGAAAAGTATTCTTCAATCAATTCTTCATAACTTCTTGTCTTCTTCCAGAGCATTTGCCCCATGACATAATTAGGAAAATTATGAGGGAATCCGGCACGTAATTCTTGACACGAAATGTACCCGTTCAAATGTAGGTTGGAAAGATAAGATACATCTCTGTAAATAGTTTTACTAATTTTCATATAGCCTAAATCGCCATAATGAGCACGCCCTAAAGGATAGTCATATACGAAACTATCCCCTTTAAATGTTTTTTGCCACTCAAAAAGATAAGATAAATTTTCCTCAAGAGAATTCGGAAGTATAATTTTATTACGCATATAAGGTTTAGGCGTAGGTATGGAATTGTCAAAATCTACATCTGCATAACTCATTTCAAATGTTCTTGTAATCGGTGCAAACATCATGGTAAAGCGTTCAGGATTATCTAATTTTTCTTTCTGAGGTGCCCATAACAACTCATGGTAAAGCAGAAAACAAATCTTTGTATCTAATCCCTCACTCCTTAAAGCCCTATCCAATTGATTGAGAATACGAATATACTGATCCGAAACCAATTCTTGTCTACAGTTTTCGCATTCACAAATATTATTACGAGCATCCGACAACCATACATGTAAGTAATTCACATCAGGTCTTTTCTTGGCATAATCCGTAATAATTTCTACCATCTTATCCGCCACATCTGAATTTGAAAAATCCAGACTTGTTAAAATTGGAGCCGTACTAAATAATTCTCGCTTCCCGTTTATTTCAGCGACATACGGTTTCTTCTCCTCTGAAATACTAAGACCTGATTCCCAGCCAAATTTTGAAGAGTAACCTAAAACCTCACCTGTCCATCCATGACCAACACGATGATGAATAAGACCTCTTTTTTGCAATTCTTTATCCAACCTATCACTCAATTCTTGTACTAATTCATTTGAGAATTTTTCTTTATTTAGGTATGGATTAAACTCATGTTCATACCAACGTTTCAAAAAAGAATAGGGATTTTCAAACTGAATGAAAAAACTGTTCATCCCAATCTTAGGTAGCCAATCAATGAAATCTAGTATATTTTCAAATGAATCTGCTCCCTCTATACATACTCCCCTATGATAGTAACTGGCTGTTTCATCTATAGATAGCTGTTTATCTAAAAAATCTTCAAATCCTAACTCTGGAACAAAGTCATGTCCGCGCCCTGGTCTAGTATACACAACACCAAATTCATGAAACATTCGGTAAATTCCAATAAGTAAACCTACAATTGTATTAGACTCAATTCTCCCCTTACCCTTGTCTAATGAGATAAGAACATGGTCTTTTCTATCCTCTTTATTGACTAATCCTACAAAAATATCCGCTTCCTTCTCCTCGACAAGTTCTATGTCAGTCTTAAAGACCCGATTCATATAGTAACTCAATTCCTCTAAGGCAAAGCTAGAATAAGTATTTTTCTGCTGATCAAATACTCTGATAACCATCTTATTCCCCTCCAACAGTAGCTTTTTCTTTTTCAAGATTGCGTTTATCTGCAATTTTGAAGAATGGATAATAAATTGCTACAGAAACCAAAATCAAAACAACTTGTAATAGAGCTCCTCGCCAACTAGCCCCTGTCGCAAGGAATCCTCCTATGATCGGTGGCATTGTCCACGGAAGGATTACACCTGTTGTATAAGGTACTAATCCTACAGCCATTGATACATAGGTAATCAAGGCATTGATTGTAGGAGTAGCAATAAACGGAATCAGCATAATCGGATTTAAAACCGTTGGAAACGTAAATAGAATAGCTGTATTGATATTAAAGATAGACGGTATAATAGCTAGCTTACCTAATGTTTTATTAGCACGACTCTTACTAAATAGGAAGAGACAAATCGCAAGACCAATAGTCGCTCCACCGCCACCAATAAATACAAATAAATCTTTAAACGGTAATGTAATAATGTGTTGTAGGGTTTGTCCTGCAGCCACAGCTTCTTGGTTTTCTGTAGTAAATTGTAACCAAACTGGGTCTACAAAAGCATTTAAAACTTGTCCCCCGTTAACTCCACAGAACCAAAAGAATGAGTTTACAATAACACATAGAATCATACCTGGAAGCGTTCCTGCAATTAACTTAAGCGGTGTTCCAACAATTGCACCTAGGAGTCCGTTGAGACCTCCTGCAACTCCTGCCGCTTCCAGACCTTTTAAGACCAAAGCCCACAAAACAAAAGTAGTAAAACCAGGTAAAAGAGCTGAAAATGATTTACTGACCACATCTGGGACACCACTTGGCATTTTTATCGTAATTCCGCGCTGGATAAACATACGATAAATCTCCGCTGTAACCAATCCAATGGTAATCGCCATAAATAAAGAAGATGCATTCAGGCTAGAAAATGGTATTGCGCCGCCAAATAACTGCTTGACCTGCTCCCCATTTTTATCATAAACCATACTTGAAAAACGAGGTGCCATCAATACAAAACTGGATAAGGCTATAATCCCTGCAGACGGACCATCTGTACCATATCCTTCCGACAACCTGTAGGCAATACCGAAACAAGCGACCAAGGAAATAATCGCTACTGTTGACTGATTCATAGTTGTCAAGATACTTAGCAATCCAACACTATTCAGCCAATTTGTAAAAGCCTCTTGAGGCCAACTGATTAGAATAAGAAATAAAGAGCCGACTAAAATCAAAGGCATTGCCATCATAAATCCTTCACGAATAGCTTTCAAATGCCGTTGGTTGCCAACTTTTTCACCAAACGGAGCGACTTTCGTTTCTAAAAACGTTAAAATATTGTTCATCACCGGAACTCCTTTTTTTATTTTTTATAAATTAAATATACCACTAACAGAAAGCGTTGTCAATATATTTTTTGCTGTTTTTACAATATTTTTTTCTTTGTATAGAATAATAATTTTAATTGATTTTTTCTTATGTTTAATATAAAATAAACCAAAGGAGGAAACAAATGATTACAAAACAATCAGCCTTTTTACAAAATAGAGCCACTATACTGGAGTTTCTATATCGAAATCCAGCAACATCCCGTACAGATATTGTTAATGAAACAGGACTTACTCCAGCAACAACGACTAACATCATAAAAGAGCTAAGTGAACAGTCCCTCATATACGAAACTGGTGATGAATTTAGCGAGTTTTCCGGATCTGGAAGACGTAGAAAAACTATTTCTATCACAGATAATATTCCATATGTTGTTGGAGGTATTGAAATAAACGTCCTAGGTATCTTTCTCAGTCTATGCGACTTACAAGGGAAAACTCTTTTCGAGACAGAAATTTTGAATGAAGATTATCCTATTTCAGAAATCAATTCCACCATTACCAATATGATAAAAACAGCTATAGAGTATGTCCCTTTGGAGACAAAATTACTTGGATTTGGCTTATCAATACCTGGACATTATAACAAAGACTCCGGAAGCATCATTACAAATAACCCCATATGGGAATCTTTTAATTTATTAAATGTAATTAAAGATTTCAATTTTCCTTTTATTGTAAAAAATAATATCGATTGTATGGCTATAGGACAATACCTTTTTAATCCACACAATACCCCCGATAACTTTATTTTCCTACACGCTGGATTAGGTATTTACACTTCCTTTTTCACAAAAGAAAAAATAGGAGCTTCTAAAAATCCTTATATCGGAGAAATTGGACACACCATTGTCGAATTGAATGGGCAATATTGTGAATGCGGAAAAAAAGGTTGTTTACAAACATATATTTCGGATGCTTGGTTAATCAAACATGCCCAATTATTATTTAAAAATTCTCAACTAACTGTACTAAAAAGCCTTGTAAAGACTGAAAAAGACATTCATTTAGATACCCTTTTAACAGCTTACAACTTAGGCGACTCTGCTTTACGCCAACAAATTGATAAAGGAGTCAATTTATTGGCCACTTCTATTGCAAATCTTCTCCTCATCAATCCTGCTGATAAAATCTATATCAACAGTCAATTGCTTAATTATCAGCCTTTCACTCATGAAGTCAGGGATAAAATCCAAGACCAGCTCCACTTCGTTCCTTTTACTCGTAATATAGAAATTGAAATTTTACCTTACAACAAACATCGTGGAAGTATAGGAGCTTGTGCATTAGCTATCGTCGCTTTTTTCATAGAGCATAGCAATGTTTTACAAGATATTATTTCACCTTAATATATATTAGAAATCTATAGACCTGTTTAAATCAACTATAACCTGTAGTAAATATCTCGTATTTAGACAATATGAAAACAAGACGACTTCCATATAGGAAACCGCCTTCTCGCTATGTTGAATGAAACTGTAAAAATAGATGAAATTGATAGCGGTAGTCAGATCAAGAGGCATCATAACTCTAAAAAGTCACAATATATAAGTTCATCCTCGGAAAAATATCATTCTAATTGTTGAAATGCCTACATGAAAAGGAACGTTAAATGCTCATGAAACAAGGAATACAGGTATCAAAACTGTGACAAAACAAGTCCCTAAATTTACTAAAGACACTACTCAACTTTACACCTGTAAATGGTTGTTGTATAATAAAGTTACAAAGATGTACGACCACACTGTTGTAAATCATAGTATTCGCGAATATATTACTGATAGCATTTCTACAAATACAAGTATAGGGATTGGATGAGATTCAAACGAAATATGTCAGTGTTTTGGCATTCCTAGCCTTCATATCATTTAAAGAATTGTATAGACAAAATTTTTCCCAATACAGACACTCGTAACAACTGCTTCATTTTTCTACCAACATATTTAGGAACAGGATAAGATACAAGAGGATTAATCCATGGATCAGTTCTATACCAATCTAAGACAAATAAGATAAAAAAACGATTGATAATAAACAAATAGATTCCAAATTTTCTCTATCTGCTCATTTTAATAAACAATACTAGTGTAACTATCCTTCCAGTCAGAAGCCTGTCAAATCACACCGAAAATTCTTCTAAAATTTATCTCGTTAGGCAATCAAGCAAAAACTCGACGATAGTACAAACATTATCATACAGGATTGACTTCCTAAATTATATACTTTAGTAAGGTTCTTGGATAAGAAAAAAGGTTCATTTTACATTTCTAAACACTCTTTTCTAAGATGAAAAACAGAATTTTTCGATTGTGATTTAAAGCAACAAGAAGATTTTCAGTATCATCCTATAGATCCGAGCTAAGTAAAAAAAACTACATTTTTGAATATAAACTACAATAAGATAAACTAAATTTCATAGGAGGAAGACAATGGATTGGTACGATTATATGATACAAGCATCCAAACAATCACAATTCAACGCAAGCCATTGGTTTCGCTATTTGCGAAAAGTTATTTTTGAAGACTATTCTTATTTAACAAACCAAGATGTAAAAAAGTTGCTAGACTCCAAAGAACTAACCCATTTTCAAAAAATTAGCTTGAAGTATGCCTTTCAAGAGCATACTCCAACTCATAAATATGTGATTTCATTAAATAAACCTGCTAAGTTAACCAATGTTCAAAAATTGATGGAGAAATACAAGCATGGATAAAATGAAACCGGTCTTCCAAGCCCTAAATAAGGAATTAATTCAGGAAAATCTGACTTTAACAATTATCTGTGTCGGTGGTTATGTCTTAGAATATCATGGTTTACGTGCCACACAAGATGTTGATGCTTTTTATGACCAAAATCAGAAAATCAATGAAATTATTGCTCGTGTAGGAAAACAGTTTAATCTTAACACCTACGAAGAGTTATGGCTCAACAATCATGTTGCAAATATGAACAAACAACCTCCCTTAAGTTTATGTGAATCCTTGTACTCATTTGAGAATCTGACCGTTTTAGTAGTCCCTATTGAGTATGTGTTAGGAATGAAGATGATGAGTATCAGGGAGCAGGATTTGAAAGATATTGGTGCAATTATTAAATACAAAAACTTTCATTCACCATTCGATACCTTTAAATATTTAAAAGACATGGGATTTGATACTATTGACCTCTCTGTTCTATTAGAAGGCTTTAGTTATGCTTATGGTATGGATTGGTTAGAAAAATTTTTTAAAGAAAATCAAGATAAACTTCGCGAATTTTATTAACAGTATAAAACAAGATGATTGTCAATTAGCCAGTCGTCTTGTTTTTATGATGAAATGAAATAAAATCTGAACAAATCGCTTAGAGAATTCCAGTCAATTTCTAGCACTGTTTGAGCCGTTTCAGTGGACTATTTCAGATTCGGTCCACTATTCCTTCCCAAAAACATTGCATATTGCGCCGAAGGAATTGCTCACACTATCCCAAGCACAAAACCCTCAGTCGACTGACCGAGGGTTCCTTATTTCATTATTCAAGAACTTGATTAGCTCAATGCATCCAAGGCATCATCCATTGAAAGAACTTCGTGGAAGACACGTTGTGTCAATTCAGTTTTTTGTTCTGGAGTGAGGTATTTAGTGTTTACACAGTATCCAGAGATACGTACGATAACGTCTTCACCTGACATGATTTTTTCGTAAACATCGTTCAAGTCCATAACGTTCAAGTTAACGTGTTGTCCACCGTTTTCGAAGTAACCATCAAGGATTGTTACCAAGTTATCAACTTGTTCATCACGAGTCTTACCAAGAGCACGAGGTGAAACTTGTGTAGTCAATGAGATACCATCAGCTGCATAACTAAAGTCAAGGCTAGAAAGTGAGTTCAAGTTTTGCAACCAGCCACCTTTAGCTTTGTTAGATGGGTTAGCACCTGGTGAGAAGAATTCAAGTTTAGACAAGTTCACAGAACCATCTTCGTTGAGGTATACACCTTTGTGAACTGGTGAGTTACCAGTTTGTTTAGAGTAAGCAACGTTAGATGTGATTGTCAAAAGTGATACTGTAGCTTCAGCGTCTTTGTAAAGTTTGTGGCTACGTAGACGAGTTGTGTAAGCTTCGATCAACCATTCTGCCAATTCGTTTGAACGTGGGTCATCTTCACCCCAACGTGGGTATTCACCGATTGTTTCGTAATCGTAGATGTAGCCATTTTCGTCACGGATTGGTTTAACTGTAGCGTACTTAATAGCTGACAATGTGTCAACAGTGTTAGCAAATCCACAGATACCGAATCCCATGTTGGCACGTTGTTTAGTTGGCAAGAAGGCCATTTGAACAGCTTCGTAGTTGTACTTATCAGTCATGTAGTGGATGATGTTCAAAGCATCTACATAAGTGTCAGTCAACCAGTCAAGAGATTTTTCAAAGTTTTCTTTAACTGATTCAAATTCAAGAACTTCGTCACGGATTGGTTCGATATCAAATACTTTGTAGTCTTTGTGTACATCGTCGTAACCACCGTTCAAACCAGTAAGAAGGGCTTTCAATACGTTTACACGCGCACCGAAGTACTGGATGTTGTGGCGTTGCTCTTCATTTTCTGGGTCAAGTGGAGACACACAGCATGAGATACAGCTCATTTCACCATATCCGTCTTTAGCCATTGTTGTTACACCTTCGTATTGAATAGAAGAGTGTTTGTGGCTCATGTGCATACAGTAGCGACGGAAGTTGTATGGCAATTTATCAGTCCAAAGAACTGTCAAGTTTGGTTCTGGAGAGTTACCGATGTTATCAAGAGTGTTCAAGAAACGGTAGTCCATCTTAGTAACACGGTGACGACCGTCGTTACCCATACCAGCCATAGAAGTTGTGATGAAGGTTGGGTCACCTGAGTACAATTGGTCATAAGCTTTTGTACGAGCAAATTTAACTGTACGAAGTTTCATAACAAAATCATCAACGAATTCTTGGATTTCTGATTCAGTAAATGTACCACGAGCAAGGTCACGTTCTGCAAAGATGTCCAATACGATTGGCACACGACCTAGAGATGTAGCAGCACCGTTGATAACACGGCAGACAGACATGAAGGCGATGTTAACCCATTGGATAGCTTCTTTAACGTTCATCGCTGGTTTGCGAACGTCAACTCCATAAAGGTCACCTAAGCGAACAACTTGTTGCAATGCTTGGTATTGAAGGTTGATTTCTTCACGAAGACGGATTGTTTCTTCATCGATTTCTTCAATTGCGTTCCAGTCGTTTACTTTTTCTTGCATCAAGTAGTCTGCACCGTAAAGAGCAAGACGTGCATAAACACCGATGATACGTCCGCGTGAGTATGCATCTGGAAGACCAGTTACAGTGTGAGCGTGACGAGCGCGACGAATGTTTGAAGTGTAAGCACGGAAGATACCGTCGTTAACTGTTGTTACGTATTTAGTAAAGATTTCGTGAACAGCTGGGTCTGGTTCGTATCCATTTTCTTTCAAAGTAGTTTCAGCCATACGGATACCACCTTTTGGCATGAAGTTCAATTTGAAGAGTTCATCATTTTGGATACCAAAGATAACTTCATTTTCTTTGTCGATAAATCCTGCTGGAATGTCAGCGATAGATGTTGGACGAGTGTCCATTGGGAAACGAGTTTCTTCGTAGTGTGCCTTCGTTTCTTCTACAATTTTTTTGATGTGAAGTGAACGTTCTGTTGGTCCTGCGAGGAAGCTTTCGTCTCCATCGTAAGGTGTGTAGTTAGCTTGTACGAAGCGTGATACACTTGCTTTTTCTTTCCAATCTACGCCTTTGAAGCCTTCCCAAGCTTTGTCAAAAATATCTTGTGCTTCAACAACTGTTTTAACAACCATGTTAATGTCCTCTTTTTTCTTTCTAGTAACAACCATCTGTTACATTCATGAGTCAAGTATACCATACAGTAACCGATTTCAACAAGTGAAAATTCCCTATTTTTACACTTTCTTTTCTAAAACAGTCTACATTTTATTTCAAACTGTATTATATTTTTGAAAAAAGAAAGTCCTTTTTTCTTTTTTTCAGAAAAAAGGGTATAATAAAAGAAAATAAGCGGTAAAAAGGTGCTAGGCATGTTGATTTTTCCTTTGTTAAATGATTTGTCAAGAAAAATCATCCATATTGACATGGATGCCTTTTTTGCTGCGGTAGAAATCAGGGATAATCCTAAACTCAGAGGAAAACCTGTCATTATCGGCAGTGACCCTCGGCAAACAGGTGGGCGTGGTGTCGTTTCCACTTGTAGCTATGAGGCGCGAGCTTTTGGTGTCCATTCTGCTATGAGTTCTAAAGAAGCCTATGAACGTTGTCTCCAGGCAGTCTTTATCTCAGGGAATTATGAAAAATACAAGACTGTGGGACTCCAGATTCGAGCTATCTTTAAGCGCTATACAGATTTGATTGAACCCATGAGCATTGATGAAGCCTATTTGGATGTGACAGAAAATAAACTTGGGATTAAGTCAGCGGTCAAAATCGCTCGCCTCATTCAAGAGGATATCTGGCAAGAACTCCATCTGACTGCTTCCGCAGGTGTTTCCTACAACAAATTCTTAGCTAAGATGGCTAGTGATTATCAAAAACCACATGGTTTGACAGTAATTCTACCTGACCAGGCTGAGGACTTTCTCAAACAAATGGATATTTCCAAGTTTCATGGAGTAGGAAAAAAGACGGTGGAACGGCTTCATCACATGGGTGTTTTTACTGGCGCTGACCTACTTGAAGTTCCTGAAGTGACCCTAATAGACCGCTTTGGCAGACTGGGCTATGACCTGTATCGAAAGGCTCGTGGTATTCACAATTCCCCCGTCAAATCCAATCGCATCCGTAAATCAATCGGAAAGGAGAAAACCTACGGGAAGATTCTCCGTGCTGAGGAAGACATCAAAAAAGAGCTGACTCTTCTATCAGAAAGAGTCGCTCTCAATCTACATCAACAAGAAAAAGCTGGAAAAATTGTCATTTTGAAAATCCGCTACGAGGACTTTTCAACTCTTACCAAACGAAAAAGTCTGACTCAAAAAACACAGTATGCTAGTCAGATAAGCCAAATCGCCCTGCAACTCTATGAAGAGTTAAGCGAGAAAGAAAGAGGTGTCCGCCTGTTGGGGATTACCGTGACTGGATTTTAAAACCTTGAAGAGCTGCCCCTTCAAGGTTTTTCTTATACAAATAAACGAACAAAACTATACAGTAGCAAAACACTACCAAGCACGATACGGTATTTACCAAAAAGGGTAAAGTCGTGTTTTTTCACATAACTTGTCAAGAAACGAATAGCCACCATGCTGACCGCAAAAGCTACTCCCATCGCAACCAAGAGCAAGAACAATTGTCCAAAGCTCAAGAGCTGTCCTGCTTTCAAAAATTTGAAAATCTTTAATGCACTAGCTCCAAACATAACAGGAATCCCTAGATAGAAGGTAAATTCTGTCACAACTGAACGACTGGTTCCATTTAACAAACCACCGACAATCGTTGCACCTGAACGGCTAGTCCCTGGTAAAAGGGCAAGAACTTGGAAGAGTCCGATATAGAAAGCTGTCGTATAAGGAAGCTTGTCTAACTCTGTTACACTTGGCTCGATAGCACGCGCTTTATTGCGCTTTTCCAAATAGATAAAGGCAATCCCGTAGATAATCAACATGAGGGCAACTGAAACCATGTTATGGAAGTGGGTGTCAAACCAATCATCAAATTTAAAGACGCCAAGCAAAGGCAAGGTCGCAATCAAGACCTTCAACCATAGTCTCCAAGTCTTACGAACTTCCTGCTTGTCCTTAGTCAGTTTGAAAGGATTGAGCTTGTTAAAATAAATCACCATAACTGCTAAAATCGCACCAAGCTGAATCACGACATTAAACATGGACATAAAGGCTTCATTCTGATTTTGGTATTGGATAAACTCCTCTGCTAAAATCAAGTGACCTGTACTGGAAATCGGCAACCATTCCGTAATTCCTTCAACAATACCGAAGAAGATAGATTTTAAAATTTCAATAAGATACATAGATTACTCCTTTTTCTATCTTCCATTATAGCATATTTTTTCAGCCAGTGATAGCTCTCTTTAAAAGGCACCGATACTTCCACCACCTCCACCTCCAGAGAAGCCACCGCCAGAACTTCCGCTTCCAGAAGATACAGAGTAGGTACTTGCTGTATTTGCGACATTGGCATAATGGCTCATTTGCGCGCTTGAATGATAAAACATACTGTGCCAACCATAAGCTACATAGAGGTTGATATCTGGATTTTCCACTTGAATCTGATGAACCTTCATCAAATGACTAACCTTGTCCGCATAGCCAAATAAGGTCGCATAGACCAAGAGGCGATTCCAGACTACAATACTTTCCAACTCTGCCTGATCCAATCGCGCAATCTCACGCAACATATTTTCAAAACTGGTCCAGAGATAATAGACTTCTGCTCCTGCTTCATTTAGGACACCATCACGATTATCTAGTCGAAGCTTCCAATAATAGAAAGCAGCCAAAATCAAACTTAGAAAACCAAGTATTGGCAAGAGGAAGTAAAGATAGCCATAAACATCCAAACTGTACAAGAACAAACCAAATCCAATAAATAGGGGCAAGATAGTGGAGAGTCCCATACCCACTTGCAAAGCCTTTTCCCCACCAGTTAAAGGACGATAGTAATCTGGAAGCCCCCAGAAGGTAACTCGATTTCTCACTCCTTCTTGCATCTCTTTCAATGCTTCTTCAAAAGAAGATTTGAGCTGAAGCCCTCTTGCTTGAATCCGTTTTTCATCAGAGACTTTTGCTCTACGATAAAGACTATCAGATACCTTGTAATCCGCAAACAAATTGGAAAGAGTTTCTTCTTTTTTACCTGAAAAAGCCAGATTTAGACAGTCTCTCTCAAAACTGGACAAACCATCTTCTTTGACCAGCCTCAAACCAACTGCATCTCCTTCTGAAATAATAGAAACATTCCCACGGTCTATCACATCTAGCAAGGTAGCTTGAATAAGTTGGTCAAAGGTAAACTTTCCAGCTCCCTTGACCAAGGGGCTCACTTCCTCCAAGGAGGTCGAGTAGACAGCCTCTGATAAAACCATAGGCTCTAATTCCATTGGTGGTTCATAAAGACGATGATTTTTTGCATATTTAACTGAAGGAGTGGTCTTTCTTCTATAAATAAAATAGAAGCAGATACTCAATAACAAGGAGATGGAAAGTATCGAAGGAAACACCCACGTAAGGAGTTGTTTACTTTGCTCTTTTTCTTTAACAATCGAGTCTTCTACCTTATTAAATTCTTCTAAACGATTTCCTTTCAATCCCTGATCCCTAGCGCTAGCAAAAACAGTTCGAGGCCAGTAGGCATGCAATTCAACTCCACGCTTAGCCGGAAGATTGTCCAAACGAATAGTATAATCAAGGCTACTCTTTTCAATCGTTCCCTCTCTAAAAAGTTTCCCTGTATGGAAAAAGAGTTTTTCAGCTCCCTTGTCTCCCCTTACATGAAATTCAAACTTGCCAATAGCCCCTGAACTATCTGTTAAAGGTTGCCAATTTAATTCAGCAATGTCATCATATAGGAAAAGCAAATTTTTTAAGTTCCATGTAAACTCAACTTCAACTGTGTCGCCTTCCTGGCCTGGATTATAGACTCTCACAGTATAACCATTCGCTTCTTCTGTCACTTCGCTCGTAACGTCTGCTAGTTCAGCACCATTTTTCGCAGCCTGAACCTTTGGATGAGGATCAATGTCAAACCCACTAGGCATCTTGCCAGCACGTCCAAGTCCCACGATTTGGCCCTTAAAGTCCTCCTCAAACTGATAAACTATCTTCTGTCTAAATTCTGCCGTATTGTCTGCATGAATATACAAATCCCCTTGGTAAGAGTTTATCTTGAAATCAATGGCAAAAACAGAGAATGGCAGAAGGCAAAACAAGCCTAAAACAAATAAGAAAAAAGTTTTTTTCATCAATTAAGCCCCCTTTTTATCTTTCTTATCATTATAGCATTTTTTCGTAAGTAAAGGCTTACTTATGTTGAAAAATTACGCATTTTTCGATAAAATAGGAGACAGTTATTTTTTAATAGATTAGAAATAGGAGAAATCATGAGAAAAATATACTTATCTATTTTCACAGGTCTCTTGCTGATGCTGGGACTTGTCAATGTTGCTCAAGCCGATGAATATTTACGCATCGGGATGGAAGCAGCATATGCTCCCTTTAACTGGACCCAGGATGATGATAGCAACGGAGCTGTTAAAATCGATGGAACCAACCAGTATGCTAACGGATACGATGTTCAAATCGCCAAGAAAATCGCTAAGGACTTAGGGAAAGAACCTTTGGTTGTTAAAACCAAGTGGGAAGGTCTAGTCCCTGCCCTTACTTCTGGTAAGATTGACATGATTATCGCAGGTATGAGTCCTACTGCTGAGCGCAAACAAGAAATTGCCTTTTCGAGCAGTTACTACACTAGCGAACCAGTTCTACTTGTCAAAAAAGATTCTACTTATTCAAATGCTAAATCTTTGAATGACTTTAACGGTGCAAAAATCACTTCTCAACAAGGTGTTTACCTTTATGACTTGATTGCACAAATCACAGGTGCTAAAAAAGAAACAGCCATGGGAGACTTCGCTCAAATGCGCCAAGCTCTTGAGGCTGGTGTTATCGATGCTTATGTTTCTGAACGACCAGAAGCTCTGACTGCTGAAGCTGCGAACTCTAAGTTTAAGATGGTCCAAGTAGAACCAGGTTTCAAAACTGGGGAAGAAGATACAGCTATCGCTATTGGACTTCGTAAAGATGACAATCGTATTAGCCAAATCAATGCCAGCATTGAAACCATTTCAAAAGACGACCAAGTTGCCTTGATGGATCGTATGATCAAGGAACAACCTGCCGAAGCTACAACAACTGAAGAGACTAGCAGTAGTTTTTTTAGCCAAGTCGCTAAAATTCTTTCTGAAAACTGGCAACAACTCTTGCGTGGTGCTGGTATCACTCTTTTAATCTCTATTGTCGGAACCATCACAGGTCTCATTATCGGTCTTGCCATTGGTGTTTTCCGTACTGCTCCTCTCTCTGAAAATAAAGCCATTTATGGCCTACAAAAACTAGTCGGCTGGATCCTCAATGTCTATATCGAAATTTTCCGTGGTACACCTATGATTGTTCAATCAATGGTTATCTACTATGGAACTGCCCAAGCTTTCGGTATCAACCTTGACCGCACACTGGCTGCTATCTTCATCGTTTCAATCAACACGGGTGCCTATATGACTGAAATCGTCCGTGGTGGTATCCTAGCAGTTGACAAGGGACAATTTGAAGCCGCTACTGCTCTTGGTATGACTCATAACCAAACCATGCGTAAGATTGTCCTCCCTCAAGTGGTCCGTAACATCCTACCCGCAACTGGTAATGAATTTGTCATCAATATCAAAGATACATCTGTATTGAACGTTATCTCTGTTGTCGAACTTTATTTCTCAGGAAATACCGTGGCAACGCAAACCTATCAATACTTCCAGACATTTACAATCATCGCCGTGATTTACTTTGTCCTCACCTTCACCGTAACACGTATCCTACGCTTCATCGAACGCCGAATGGACATGGATACCTATACTACAGGTGCTAACCAAATGCAAACGGAGGATTTGAAATAATGACACAAGCAATCCTTGAAATTAAACACCTCAAAAAATCCTATGGACAAAACGAAGTGCTAAAAGACATTTCACTCACTGTCCACAAGGGAGAGGTCATCTCTATCATCGGAAGCTCTGGAAGCGGAAAATCAACCTTCCTACGCTCCATTAACCTCCTTGAAACACCAACTGATGGACAAATCCTTTATCATGGACAAAACGTCCTCGAAAAAGGCTATGACCTCACGCAATACCGTGAAAAGTTGGGAATGGTTTTCCAATCCTTTAACCTCTTTGAAAATCTCAACGTGCTTGAAAACACAATTGTCGCTCAGACAACTGTCCTTAAACGCGAACGTACAGAAGCTGAAAAGATTGCCAAAGAAAACCTTGAAAAGGTCGGCATGGGGGAACGCTACTGGCAAGCAAAACCAAAACAACTATCAGGTGGTCAAAAACAACGTGTAGCCATCGCTCGTGCCCTTTCCATGAATCCTGACGCCATTCTCTTTGATGAACCAACATCAGCTCTCGATCCAGAAATGGTTGGAGAAGTCCTCAAAATCATGCAAGATCTGGCTCAGGAAGGCTTGACTATGATTGTCGTAACCCACGAAATGGAATTCGCCCGTGATGTCTCTCACCGTGTTATCTTTATGGATAAGGGTGTGATTGCTGAAGAAGGCAAACCAGAAGACCTCTTCACCAATCCTAAAGAAGACCGTACAAAAGAATTCCTTCAACGCTATCTCAAATAAAAAGAAAAGGCTGCATCAACTGTGCAGTCTTTTTGCTGTTCAAAATGAAAAGGCAGATTCTCTATCTCTACTACTTGAGGGTCAAGAATCCGCCGTTATCCAAAGATTAATCTTCAAATTTTTCATGATTTTTTTCATAGAAATCAATTAGGCCTAGGGCTGTTTCAAATGAAATATTTTTTACTTTTGCACGACCCTGCGCCAGAGCAATGATAGACATTTCACGTGCATTCGTTTCTTTAGAGATACGGTAGCCTGTGATTTTCTTATCACGAACCCAGCCAACAACTGATTCTACTTTTTCAAAGTTTGACTTAGCCATGTTTTTCTCCTATTTTCTTCTTTACAATACTTAATTGTATACGTTTTTACTACTTTTGTCAATAAAAAAACATATATTCAACGAAAATAATTAGTTCAGAATTTTCTTACTTCCTTTTTAAAGCCGATAATATATAGGTTTTGCTAGCCTCTACACCATAAATATTTGCTAATAAAAATATTGTATTATTACCCTCTTGAGGTGCAAAATTATTCAAGCTCTTAAAAAAATGCTTCTCTATTCCCGTAAGATAGCTTATTTCTTCAATTTAAGAACTGAAGATGACAGTTCTAACCTTTAGAAATCCAAGCCTTCACTAGCTCAAAAACTCCTATCTTTCTTCCTCAATAAATCATCTGATAGATAGTTATTCCTTATATTATTCAAACTCATCACGCATTTGGATATTGAGGTGCTAGCCTAGAAGCAGACACCCGATTCTCTAAACCATCCTTAATAAAGATGACAAGACAGATAAGCTCAGTCAGTTACTCATATATCCTTTTAATATGGTATGTTTGTCAGCAAAAAGAAAGCAAATCACATCTTAAAGACCGTGTGAGTTTACTTTTCAAAATAGACGGGAAATCAAAATGAAGGATGGAAATCTGAGCCAAACATCATAAGTGCTATAATGAACAGAAGTAAGAATTGCACGATAAGTTTCCTAAAACCATAGGAATCGCCCCCTTTCTTCATCTTCATTATAGCACCTATACATCAGTTGTGCAAATAATATGATATTTTTTTATTAGTCCTCAGACAAGCATATTATAAAGCGTTTCATTCCCATTTAAGTTAATATAAGCCGGATCAAAACCTTCCATTCTACGGATTAAACCTGCATAATCATGCTTATCCGCTAAGGCGATTCCGATCAATACTGGACCTGTTCCCTTACTAGCTCGTTTGATGTACTCAAAACGTGTGATATCATCATTTGGCCCCAGGATATCATTTACAAATTCACGCAAAGCTCCTGGACGCTGTGGAAAATTGACCACAAAGTAATGTTTGATCCCATCATAAATCAAGGCACGCTCTTCCATTTCTGGCATACGGTTGATATCATTATTTCCTCCAGAAATGATACAACAAATGGTTTTCCCCTTAATATATTCAGCTAAAACCTCTAAAGAGGCGATACTAGCCGCTCCAGCAGGTTCTGCTACAATCCCTTGCTTAGAGTAAAGGTCAATCAAGGTTTCAGAAATCAATCCCTCATCGACACCTACCAAAGTTTGAACATGTTGACGAGTTACCTCATAGGTCAACTGTCCTACCTTTTGCACAGCAATCCCATCCGCAAATTTATCAATTTCCTTGAGTTTGACTGGACCACCAGCTTCAAAAGCAGCTTTCATGGAACGCGCTCCATTCGCCTCTACCCCGATAACCTCGATCTCTGGACTTGTTTCCTTGATATAGGTAGAAACCCCAGCAATGAGACCACCGCCGCCAACAGGGACCAAAACAGCATCAAAATCAATCGATTCTTTTCGAGCCTCTTCTAAAATCTCATAAGCAACGGTCCCTTGACCTGCTTGGACATGAGCATCATCAAAGGGATCAATAAAGGTACGATTTTCAGAGACTGTAAATTCTTGAGCTGCTTTGGCTGAGGCATCAAAGGTATCTCCAACTAGTTTAATAGTTACAAAATCCCCACCAAAAAAGCGAACCTGACCAATCTTTTGTTGCGGAGTGGTAATGGGCATAAAAATAGTAGCAGGAATTTTCATCTCATTACAAGTATAGGCTACTCCCTGCGCATGATTTCCCGCAGAGGCACAGACTACCCCACGTTCACGCTCTTCCTTGCTGAGCTGAGAAATAGCATAATAGGCACCACGAATTTTAAAGGAACGAACACGTTGGGCATTTTCCTTTTTCAAATAAATCTTAGCACCATACTTCTCCGATAAATAATGGTCATAATCAAGCGGTGTATTCACAACCACACCGTTCAAGACCTTGTGAGCCTTGATGATATCTTTTGAACTTAACATCTTTTTCTCCTAGAATATTTCATACTTATCGCAATCCATCCCCTTAAAAGTGAGATGAATTGATTATAAAAGCGAGTTAGTCCCCCAACTCGCCTTCACCTTAATTTCTATCAATTAGTTATAGATTTTGAATGCATCATCGTCGTTTTTACCAACGAAAGGCATTGCTTTACGCAATTCTGCACCAACTTTTTCAATTTCAAGGTTAGCTGCTTGTTCACGGTAAGCAGTCAATTTTGGACGTCCAGCTTTGTAGTCATTGACAAAGTCATTTGCAAATTTACCATTTTGGATGTCTGCCAAGACAGCCTTCATATTTTCTTTAACTTGTTCAGTGATTACACGTGGACCTGATACATAGTCACCGTACTCAGCAGTGTTTGAAATTGATTGACGCATTTTCTTGAATCCACCTTCGTAGATCAAGTCAACGATCAATTTCATTTCGTGAAGAACTTCAAAGTAAGCCAATTCTGGAGCGTAACCTGCTTCTGTCAAGACTTCGAAACCTGCTTCGATAAGGGCAGTCAAACCACCACAAAGTACAGCCTGTTCACCAAACAAATCTTCTTCAGTTTCTTCTTTATAAGTTGTTTCAAGAAGACCTACACGGGCTGCTCCGACACCTTTACACCAGTCCATAGCAATGTTTTTCGCATTTCCTGTAGCGTCTTGATATACTGCGTAAAGAGCTGGCACACCAAATCCTTCTTCGTAAGTACGACGTACCAAGTGTCCTGGTCCTTTAGGAGCACACATGAAGACATCTACATCCGCAGGAACTTTGATAAATTCAAAGTGGATGTTGAAACCATGAGCAAATCCAACTGCGTTTCCAGCTTCCAAGTTTGGAGCGATTTCTGCTTCGTACAATTCTTGTTGGATTTCGTCTGGTGCCAAAATCATGATAACATCAGCCAATTTAGTAGCTTCTGCTACTGTGTAAGTGTCAAATCCATCTTCTTTTGCTTTGTCAAAAGATTTACCTGGACGTACACCGATGATGACATCACGACCTGAGTCACGCAAGTTTTGAGCATGCGCATGTCCTTGTGAACCATAACCGATAACGGCGATTTTTTTACCGTCAAGTGCTGCTACTTTAACATCTTTTTCGTATTCCATTTGAACTGCCATAGTTTTTTCTCTCTTTTCTATTATTTATTGCCTTTTAGGCTGGATTAACAAATTTAAAATATTTTTATACTCAATGAAAATCAAAGAGCAAATTAGGAAGCTAGCCGCAGGTTGCTCAAAACACTGTTTTGAGGTTGCAGATAGAGCTGACGTGGTTTGAATTTGATTTTCGAAGAGTATTAGTCGCGGGTAAATCCAGTTGCACCCGTTCGAGCGATATTGCGAATACCGTATGGTCGAATGACTCGCAATAGAGCTTCACTCTTTTCAGCATTTCCTGTCATCTGAATAGTAATCGAGCTTGGCGCTACGTCTACCACTGTTGCACGGAAAGGTTGAATAATGGCTAGAATCTCAGCACGCTTCTCAGCTGGCGCTGACATCTTAACCAAAATCACCTCGCGCTCCAAATGAGGCTTGTCTGTAATATCACGAATGCGAATCACATCAATCTGACGATTGAGTTGCTTGATGATTTGCTCCACTTCATCATGTGAAGCTACATCAATAATAATGGTGATACGCGATACATTCGGATCTTCTGTTGCTCCAACAGAGATGCTTTCGATATTAACCTGGCGACGAGACAGAACGCCAGTAAAGCGATTGAGGACTCCTGAACGATTTTGTAGTTTTGCTGTTAACATTCTACGCATGGAACTTCACCCCCAACATCTCATGATTACTCTTACCAGCTGGTACCATTGGTAACACCTGTTCCTTACGAGAAATATCTACCTCGATTAGCATAGGAACATCCTCAGTGATGACTTCAAGGTCTTGAGCCAAGGTCTCAGGATTGTCAAACTTATAGTTTTTAATGCCATAAGCCTGTGCCATCAATTGGAAATCAGGAAGGGTGTCAAAGACTGACTCTGACGTTCTACCTTCATAGAAGGATTCCTGCCACTGGCGAACCATTCCAAGTGAGTGGTTGTTCAGCATGATCACCTTGATTGGCACCTTGTAAATGTTCAAAATAGCCAATTCCTGGTTGGTCATTTGGAAACCACCATCCCCAACAAACAAGACTACTTCCTTATCTGGGTTAGCAATTTTAGCTCCAATTGCTGCTGGAATTCCAAATCCCATCGTTCCCAAACCACCTGAAGTCACTAACTGACGTTCATTTTGGTAGGGATAATACTGGGCTGTCCACATTTGGTGTTGACCAACGTCTGTTACTACAATGGCATCTCCGTTCGTCAATTCACCAATTCGTTCAATAACAGCTTGCGGCTGAACCACACGTTCTTTCTTATCATAAGAACGAACACGGTTCTTATCTTTAGTAACTTTCTCAATCCATTTTTCAGTATTGTTATGAACTGTCGGTTCAGCCAACAACATTTGCAAGGCTTTCTTAGCATCTCCAACTACAGGAATATCTGCACTGATAATCTTGCCGATCTCAGCTGGGTCAATATCAATGTGAGCAACCTTAGCATTCTTAGCGAAGGTCTTAGGATTTCCTGTCAAACGGTCATCAAAACGAGAGCCAATACTAATCATAAAGTCCGTCTCTGTCATGGCAATATTCGCTGCGAAAGACCCATGCATCCCCCCCATTCCAAGGAAGAGTGGGTGACTCGTTGCAATTGTTCCTTGACCCAAAAGGCTGGTTACCACTGGAATTTGATAGCGTTCTGCAAATTCATTTAATTCCGCAGCAGCCTCAGCATAACTAATCCCACCACCAGCAAGCAAGACTGGCTTTTTAGCCTTGGATAATTGCTTCAAGATTTTCTTGATTTGCATATCATTTGGCTCAAGAGTTGGCTGATAGCTTGGTAGGTTCACTTCTGGTGAATAGATGAAGTCTGTTTCCAAAGCAGATACGTCTTTAGGTAGGTCAATGACGACCGGCCCTGGACGGCCTGTAGTTGCGATATGGACAGCTTCCGTAATGATACGAGGAATATCAGCTGTCTCACGAACTTGGTAATTGTACTTAGTGATTGGCATGGTAATTCCCACGATGTCTGCCTCCTGAAAGGCATCCTTCCCAATACCTGCTCGCGCCACCTGACCTGTAAAGACCAAAAGGGGAACGCTATCGCTCATGGCATCCGCAATCCCTGTAATGGCATTTGTTGCTCCTGGTCCGCTAGTGACGACGGCAACACCCAACTTTCCAGTTGATTTGGCATAACCTTCAGCTTCATGCAGACAACCTTGCTCATGGCGTCCTAGAATGTGGCGAATGCCTTTAAAATTATATATCGCATCATAAAAAGGCAAAACCGCACCACCAGGATAACCAAAGATAGTATCAATTCCTAAATCACGAAGTGTTTCCAAAACTAGGTCCGACCCCGTCTTAGGAGATTCTAAACTGATTTTCTCCATTGTTCCCCTTTCTTTCCTCTTAAAAATAACTTGTTACTATCATACCATTTTTTCAAAAATTTTCAAGAGAAAAGAAGAAATTTTCTGAATTTTCTATTTTAACGTTTATTTATGAATGTTATTTTTGTTTTTATTAAAAAGATACCGATTTCATTATTCAAAAAAGAAAAAAAGAACTGATTTCTCAGTCCTTCATTAATCTTATTCCACACTAAATAGGTAGGGGTAAACTGGTTGTTGGCCTTGGTGGATTTCGACTTCAACATCTTCGAATTCTTCTGCGATTTCTTGAGCAATTTCATTAGCAAGTTCTTCGCTTCCGTCTTCACCGACATAGAAGGTTACGATTTCACTATCTTCATCCAACATATGTTTCAATGTTTCTGTCAAGGTTTGGTGCATATCAGGGTTTGACACGAGGATTTTCCCATCCACCATACCAAGATTATCGTTTTCATGGATTTCTAAACCATCAATGGTTGTATCACGAACAGCTGTTGTGACGCTTCCGCTAACGACATCGCTAAGAGCAGCAGTCATACGCTCTTGGTTTTCGTCGATGGACTTGCTTGGATCAAAGGCAAGAAGACTTGTCAAACCTTGAGGAAGAGTACGAGCTTCTACCACTACTGCTGGTTGCTCCAAAACTTCTGCTGCAGATTGAGCTGCCATAAAGATATTCTTGTTGTTTGGTAGGAAGATGATGTTACGAGCATTGACCTGTTCAACAGCCTTGATAAAGTCTTCTGTTGAAGGGTTCATGGTTTGACCGCCTTCGATAACATAATCCACACCTTGAGAACGGAAGATATCTGCTAGACCTTTACCAGCAACGACAGCAATCAAAGCATACTCTTTTTCTTCAGCTGGTTTGCTAACTTGAGTAGCTTCTTTCTCAACCTGTGCTTCGTGTTGGTTACGCATATTGTCAACTTTTACCTTGACCAAGCTACCATATTTGAGACCTTCTTGCATAACAAGTCCTGGATCTTCTGTATGGACATGAACTTTGACAATTTCATCATCATTGACAACGAGGAGAGAATCCCCAAGCTCATTCAAGTAGTTACGGAATTCATCGTAGTCAAAATCTTTGGCATAGGTTGGGCCTTGCTTAAGAGCTACCATGATTTCAGTACAGTAACCAAATGTGATGTCCTCAGTCGCTACATGACCAGCCACAGACTTATGATGCTCTGCATTGATCATCTCACTCATGTTGGCAGGAGTCGCTACAAAGTCCTCAGATGCAATATATTCGCCAGTAAGAGCTGAAAGGAAACCTTCGTAGATGAAGACCAATCCTTGACCACCTGAGTCCACAACGCCAACTTCCTTCAAGACTGGAAGCATGTCTGGCGTTTTAGCCAGAGCTGTTTTAGCACCTTCCAAGGCTGCACGCATGACTTCAACAGCGTCATCTGTTTGCTCAGCCTTTTTCTTAGCACCGATAGCAGCCCCACGAGAAACTGTCAAAATCGTTCCCTCAACTGGCTTCATTACTGCCTTATAGGCAACTTCCACACCTGATTGGAAAGCAAGAGCCAAGTCTTGACCTGTTAACTCGTCTTTATCCTTGATAGCTTGTGAAAATCCACGGAAAAGCTGAGAGGTAATAACACCTGAGTTTCCACGCGCACCCATCAAAAGCCCTTTAGCAAGAATGCTCGCTACCTCTCCAACTGTAGAAGCTGGCTTGTCTGCAACTTCTTTAGCACCATTTTCAATGGTCATCCCCATGTTTGTTCCAGTATCTCCATCTGGAACGGGAAAGACGTTTAATGAATTGACATATTCAGCTTGCTTATTCAAGCGAGTTGATGCAGCCTGCACCATTTCTTGAAATAAGCTAGTAGTAATTTTTGACACGGTTATTCTCCTACAACTTTGATATTTTGAATGTAGACATTTACAGTCTGAGCAGTAATTCCAAGCTGGTTTTCCAAGCTAAAGGCAACACGCTCTTGAATGTTTTTTGACACTTCACTAATCTTTGTTCCGTAGCTCAACACGGTATACACATCAACTGCAATGCTGCCATCTTCGGCTGCCTTTACGACGACACCTTTAGAATAATTTTCCTTACCTAGAAGGGCTTGGAAATTATCTTTGAGGGCATTTTTACTAGCCATACCGACCACACCAAAAATCTCAGTTGTTGCACCGCCTACGACAGTTGCAATTACTTCATCTGTTAGTTCGATTTGACCATCTTTTGTATTGATTTTTACAGTCATCCTTTTTACCTCAACTAGTTGATACTCTATTTTATCATATTTCAGTCCAAGTGTAAAAGCAGAATACTGTATCAGCGGATATTTACTCTGCTTTTAAAATGATTTTTTCACTATGACAAAAGAAAAAGACCCTGAGGTCTCCTTACTTTTATTATTAAACGCGTTCAACTTTACCTGATTTCAAAGCACGAGCTGAAGCCCAAACTTTTTTAGGTTTACCATCGATAAGAACAGTAACTTTTTGAAGGTTTGGTTTTACGGCACGTTTTGTTTGGTTCATCGCGTGTGAACGGTTGTTTCCTGATACAGTCTTACGACCTGTAAAGTAACATACTTTAGCCATTGTGTTTTCCTCCTATTAGATCTAATATAGCGGATGTGCTAGCACCACATACCGTACTATGTTATCACACTTTCTTCATTTTTGCAAGGGAATTGGAAGATTTTTTTATTTAATGTGATTCGAATGTGATCATGTCTTTAGTAAATCGAACGTGAAAATGTCCCATTTGGTAGAATAGTCATATGAAAAAGATCCAACTGAATATGAATGAAACGAAAAAATATCTTGTGATAAGAGCTATTGCCCAAGAAAAGAAAACAAAGAAACGGGCTTGTGTCGAACTCAATCTTTCTGAAAGACAAATCAATCGTCTGCTACTAGCCTATCAACAGAAAGGAAAAGAAGCCTTCAAACACGGAAACAGAGAATTGGAAGATTTTTTATTTGTGTCTTAAATCAGATTTTACGTGACATTTTCTGCTCTTCACATGTCATTGTTGATTAACAAAAAACCAGCATTAAAAATAGGTGTATAAAAATCATCTCTAACTGCTACTAAGGAGATGCCTGTAACGTCTAAGTACCACAGCTCATCTATCGGTTTTCTTACGATAATATCCGAGTCTAAATACAGTACACGAACCTCACTTACATACTTAGGAATAAAATACCTAAAGAAGGTAGCGTAAGAAAGTCCCTCAAAGGGTAAACGATAATCTTTCAGAATACTACTGTCAATCGGAAGATCATCATTAAAAATATAAAACTTCCGATTATCATGATGAACACAAAGAGATTTTATTGTTGTTTCAACTTTATTCATACTGAGCATTACTTGCTCCTAAGACAATCGCTTTTTTCTCTTCTTTCATTCTTTGTCTCATTTCTTTTTTATTCCCATCATATGTTTCTACGTAACCATTATTTTCGCCCATTCGTTCGTAAAACCATACCGGTGGAGATTTTAGTTGAAGTCCCATTACGGTTTACGATTTTCACATTACGACACTGAGTTTTACGAATCGATTTTATTTGCCAAACGTAGTTAGTAAGGCAGTTAGCTAGGCTACCTACTTTCTGCTACAACGGAAAAATCCACGAATCAATATCATTCGCGGACTTTTACTAGTGAAGCGTTTAGGTAAGGCTATTTTTTACACCACGACACGGAGTTTGGCAAATCGATTCTATTGCCAAACGTAGTTAGTAAAGCAGTTAGCTAGGCCACTCACTACCCGTTACGACGGAAAGTTTTACGAATCGATACCATTCGTGGACTTTGCCTAGTGAAGCGTTTAGGTAAGCCGCCATAGCGCTTACCGTCAAATGACAGCAACTTTATGTTGCTAGTCATTTGTAACGATTTACATCTTCTCCTCCAACTCTACATCTGGATACTTGTCCGCAAACCAGCGAAGGGCAAAGTCATTTTCAAATAGAAAGACTGGTTGGTCAAAACGGTCTTTAGCCAAGATATTGCGGCTTGATGACATGCGTTCATCCAAGTCCTCAGGCTTAATCCAACGAACGGTCTTTTTACCCATTGGGCTCATGACCACTTCTGCATTGTACTCGCCCTCCATACGGTGCTTAAAGACTTCAAACTGAAGTTGACCAACAGCTCCCAGCATGTACTCGCCTGTTTGGTAATTCTTGTAAAGCTGAATGGCTCCTTCTTGTACCAATTGCTCAATCCCCTTGTGGAAGGATTTTTGCTTCATGACATTCTTAGCAGAAACTTTCATGAAAATTTCAGGAGTAAAGGTTGGCAGTGGTTCAAACTCAAACTTGTTTTTTCCAACTGTCAAGGTATCCCCAACCTGATAAGTACCTGTATCATAAACCCCGATAATATCACCTGCCACAGCATTGGTTACATTCTCACGACTTTCCGCCATAAACTGGGTAACATTAGACAGTTTAGCCCCCTTACCTGTACGAGGCAGGTTAACACTCATACCGCGCTCAAATTCACCTGATACGATACGGACAAAGGCAATACGGTCACGGTGACGGGGATCCATGTTGGCTTGGATTTTAAAGACAAATCCTGAGAAATCCTTATCATGAGGATCCACAATTTCGCCATCTGTTTTCTTGTGACCATGTGGTTCTGGAGCAAACTTGAGGAAGGTTTCAAGGAAGGTCTGCACACCAAAGTTAGTAAGGGCTGAACCGAAGAAGACAGGTGTCAATTCTCCAGCCAGAATCGCTTCCTCTGAAAACTCATTCCCAGCTTCATTTAAAAGTTCAATATCATCCTTGACTTGCTCGTAGAAAGGATTGCTACCAAAAAGCTTATCCCCATCTTCTAAACTAGCAAAACGCTCATCCCCTTTATAGAGCTCCAAGCGTTGATTATAAAGGTCATACAAGCCCTCAAAGGCTTTCCCCATCCCGATAGGCCAGTTCATCGGATAGCTCGCAATACCCAAGACTTCTTCCAATTCTTGCAAGAGGTCCAGTGGCTCACGTCCGTCACGGTCTAGCTTGTTCATAAAGGTAAAGACTGGAATACCACGGTGCTTGACAACCTCAAACAATTTCTTGGTTTGCGCCTCGATACCCTTGGCAGAGTCCACGACCATGACCGCAGCATCCACCGCCATCAAGGTACGATAGGTATCTTCTGAAAAGTCCTCATGCCCTGGTGTGTCGAGGATATTCACGCGTTTTCCGTCGTAGTCAAATTGCATAACAGATGAAGTCACCGAAATCCCACGTTGCTTCTCGATATCCATCCAGTCAGACTTGGCAAAAGTCCCTGTTTTCTTTCCTTTTACGGTACCAGCCTCACGAATCTCGCCTCCAAAGTAGAGCAACTGCTCAGTAATAGTAGTTTTCCCCGCGTCCGGGTGGGAGATGATGGCAAAGGTACGACGTTTCTTAATTTCTTCTTGAATATTCATAAGTTCTCTTTCTTTGATTTTCTATTTTTCTTGTTTCAATAGCTAAGAATGATTTTTACATTGGATTTTACCATTCCTTTCAACACTCCATTATATCGGATTTTAGCATTTTTTTCAATTTCTATTTTATATTGAATAAAAGCTTTCCCTTGTAGTCAAATAGATAGAAAACAGTGACAATTCTAGCAAAAATGATATAATAAAAGAAAAAGGAGATATAATCATGTTCAAAGAATTTGGTGTAACTAATTTAGAAGTGACAAAAGATGATATTTACAAGAATCCAAATAACCCTATTTTGCGCATGTATGATGACGATGAATTAATTGGAACCTTTAGTATTCTAACTGGAGAAGTATTGGAAAATTTGGACTTGGCAGACTATGATATTCGTTTTGCTCAAAAGCAAATTGAGTTAAATCGCGATAACTACCTTGAAACATGGAAGGACTACGTGGGACTACTACATGCCTAAATATTCTTTCTTAAAGTATGGTATTGAAATTCGTCCTAACGAACATAACCATAAAGGTCAAAAAGCACATATTCACATTTATATCCACGGAGAAGAGGTCGGCTCAATGTTTCTGAACGGTGAACTGAGAGATGGTAAATTAAAGGCAAAAGACCTAAAAATAATCAGGCAATATGTTTTAGAAAATGCAGATGAACTTCAGGCTTTATGGAATGAATACCAAAAAAGTGCATATTAAAATCAAAGAATCTTAGTTTGCTAATCAACAATAAACAAAAACTATCTAGCAATTTTAATGCCTACTATTCAACTATTGCCCCACTTAGGTATTAACCATCCTACTCCCCCTTGCAATTTTTCAAATAAATGTTACAATAAATATAGAAAAAGGTGTTGCGACAACAACACCCCACAGAGCCGTTTAAGACGGTGGCTGTAATTACATAACTAAAAAATAGCTCGTTAACTCGCCAAAGTTAGGACGGCTATTTTTTTGTCTCTTTTACCAATTCAAGGATGAACTTTAGGAGTGTGATAACAAAGTTACCAGCTACAAACATGAGTGTCAAAGCCTCAAAAGGGGACAAATCTGGTTACTCCTTTCTACTAAGATTTTACAGGTTCTGCACATAAGCATCACCATCCTTTCGATTTCGTAACCACCGTCTTCACTTCTCTGTTAAACTATTGTACCATATATTTTCCCCTTTGAAATCCGCTTTTCAAATAAATCATCATCAAAATCCGTTCTCCATCCTATACCTGTCTTTTTTCATCTTTCCCTCCCTTATTTATAGGAAAATATGGTAAAATAGAACAGACTAAAAATCATCATTTCACGAAAGGATGCAAGATGAAAATTACGCAAGAAGAGGTAACACACGTTGCCAATCTTTCAAAATTAAGATTCTCTGAAGAAGAAACTGCTGCCTTTGCGACTACCTTGTCTAAGATTGTTGACATGGTTGAATTGCTGGGCGAAGTCGACACTACTGGTGTCGCACCTACTACGACCATGGCTGACCGCAAGACTGTACTCCGCCCTGATGTGGCCGAAGAAGGAACAGACCGCGACCGCTTGTTTAAAAACGTACCTGAAAAAGACAACTACTATATCAAGGTACCAGCTATCCTAGACGATGGAGGAGATGCCTAATGACTTTTAACAATAAAACCATTGAAGACTTGCACAATCTCCTTGTCTCTAAGGAAATTTCTGCAACAGAATTGACCCAAGCAACGTTTGAAGATATCAAGTCTCGCGAGACAGCTATCAACGCTTTTGTCACCATCGCTGAGGAACAAGCTCTTGCTCAAGCCAAAGCTATTGATGAAGCTGGAATTGACGCTGACAATGTCCTTTCAGGAATTCCACTTGCTGTTAAGGATAATATCTCTACAGACGGCATTCTCACAACTGCTGCCTCAAAAATGCTCTACAACTATGAGCCAATTTTTGATGCGACAGCCGTTGCCAATGCAAAAGCCAAGTGTATGATTGTCGTAGGGAAAACCAACATGGACGAATTTGCCATGGGGGGGTCAGGTGAAACTTCTCACTACGGTGCCACTAAAAATGCTTGGGACCACAGCAAGGTTCCTGGTGGATCATCAAGTGGTTCTGCTGCAGCTGTAGCCTCAGGACAAGTCCGCTTGTCACTTGGTTCTGATACGGGTGGTTCTATCCGCCAACCTGCTGCCTTCAACGGGATTGTTGGTCTCAAACCAACCTACGGAACAGTTTCTCGTTTCGGTCTCATTGCCTTCGGTAGCTCATTAGATCAAATCGGACCTTTCGCACCAACTGTTAAGGAAAACGCCCTCTTGCTCAACGCTATTGCCAACGAAGATGCAAAAGACTCTACTTCTGCTCCTGTCCGCATTGCCGACTTTACTTCAAAAATCGGTCAAGACATCAAGGGCATGAAGATCGCTTTGCCTAAGGAATATCTCGGTGAAGGAATTGACCCAGAAGTTAAAGAAACCATCCTGAATGCCGCTAAGCACTTTGAGAAACTTGGTGCTATCGTTGAAGAAGTCAGCCTTCCTCACTCTAAATACGGGGTTGCCGTATACTACATCATCGCTTCATCTGAAGCTTCATCAAACTTGCAACGCTTTGACGGTATCCGTTACGGCTACCGCGCAGAGGATGCGACTAATCTTGATGAAATCTATGTAAACAGCCGAAGCCAAGGTTTCGGTGAAGAGGTGAAACGCCGTATCATGCTTGGAACTTTCAGCCTTTCATCAGGCTATTACGATGCTTACTACAAGAAGGCTGGTCAAGTCCGTACCCTCATCATCCAAGATTTCGAAAAAGTCTTTGCGGATTACGATTTGATTTTGGGTCCAACTGCTCCAAGTGTTGCCTATGACTTGGATTCTCTCAACCACGATCCAGTTGCTATGTACTTAGCTGACCTCTTGACCATCCCAGTCAACTTAGCTGGTCTCCCAGGAATTTCTATTCCTGCTGGATTCTCTCAAGGTCTACCTGTCGGACTGCAATTGATTGGTCCTAAGTACTCTGAGGAAACTATTTACCAAGCTGCTGCTGCTTTTGAATCAACAACAAACTACCACAAACAACAACCCGTGATTTTTGGAGGTGACAACTAATGAACTTTGAAACAGTCATCGGACTTGAAGTCCACGTAGAGCTCAACACCAATTCAAAAATCTTCTCACCTACTTCTGCCCACTTCGGAAATGACCAAAATGCCAACACTAACGTGATTGACTGGTCTTTCCCAGGAGTTCTGCCAGTTCTCAATAAAGGTGTTGTCGATGCCGGTATCAAGGCTGCTCTTGCTCTCAACATGGACATCCATAAAAAGATGCACTTTGACCGCAAGAACTACTTCTATCCTGATAATCCCAAAGCCTACCAAATTTCTCAGTTTGATGAGCCAATCGGTTATAACGGTTGGATTGAAGTCGAGCTAGAAGACGGTACGACCAAGAAAATCGGTATCGAGCGCGCTCACCTAGAAGAAGATGCTGGTAAAAACACCCACAGTACAGACGGCTACTCTTACGTTGACCTCAACCGCCAAGGGGTGCCATTGATTGAGATTGTATCTGAAGCAGACATGCGTTCTCCTGAAGAAGCCTATGCTTATCTAATAGCCCTCAAGGAAGTTATCCAGTATGCTGGTATTTCTGACGTTAAGATGGAAGAAGGTTCTATGCGTGTGGATGCCAACATCTCTCTTCGTCCTTATGGTCAAGAGAAATTCGGTACCAAGACTGAGTTGAAGAACCTCAACTCCTTCTCAAATGTTCGCAAGGGTCTTGAATACGAAGTCCAACGTCAAGCCGAAATCCTTCGCTCAGGTGGTCAAATCCGCCAAGAAACACGCCGTTACGATGAAGCTAACAAAGCAACCATCCTCATGCGTGTCAAGGAAGGGGCTGCAGACTATCGCTACTTCCCAGAGCCAGACCTACCTCTCTTTGAAATTTCAGATGAGTGGATTGAGGAAATGCGTACAGAGTTGCCAGAGTTTCCAAAAGAACGTCGTGCGCGTTACGTGGCTGACCTTGGCTTGTCAGACTACGATGCTAGCCAGTTGACTGCAAATAAAGTCACTTCTGACTTCTTTGAGAAAGCTGTTGCCCTCGGTGGTGATGCCAAACAAGTCTCTAACTGGCTTCAAGGTGAGGTTGCTCAGTTCTTGAATGCTGAAGGCAAAACACTGGAACAAATCGAATTGACACCAGAAAACTTGGTTGAAATGATTGCCATCATCGAAGACGGGACTATCTCATCTAAGATTGCCAAGAAAGTCTTTGTCCACCTAGCTAAAAATGGTGGTGGAGCGCGTGAATACGTTGAGAAAGCAGGTATGGTTCAAATCTCAGATCCAGCTGTCTTGATTCCAATTATCCACCAAGTCTTTGCGGATAACGAAGCTGCTGTTGCCGACTTCAAGTCAGGCAAACGCAACGCAGATAAGGCCTTTACAGGATTCCTTATGAAAGCAACCAAAGGCCAAGCCAACCCACAAGTCGCCCTTAAACTCCTTGCCCAAGAATTGGCGAAGTTGAAAGAAGATTAATATGTAAAAGAAACCAGCCCTGAGGTTGGTTTTTTTCGCTCCTACCAAATCTCATTAACTATTTTGGCTTTATTTCCAGAAGATTTTATGGTAAAATGAAGAGTAATAATATTTATTAAAGAGGTAAAAACATGATTGAAGCAAGCAAATTGAAAGCTGGTATGACATTTGAAACTGCAGACGGAAAATTGATCCGCGTTTTGGAAGCTAGCCACCACAAACCAGGTAAAGGGAATACAATCATGCGTATGAAATTGCGTGATGTCCGTACTGGTTCTACATTTGATACAAGCTACCGTCCAGAAGAAAAATTCGAACAAGCTATTATCGAGACTGTTCCAGCTCAATACTTGTACAAAATGGATGAAACTGCCTACTTCATGAACACTGAAACTTACGACCAATACGAAATCCCAGTCGTAAACGTTGAAAATGAATTGCTTTACATCCTTGAAAACTCTGATGTAAAAATCCAATTCTACGGAACTGAAGTAATCGGTGTAACTGTACCAACTACTGTTGAATTGACAGTCGCTGAAACACAACCATCTATCAAAGGTGCTACTGTTACAGGTTCTGGTAAACCAGCAACTATGGAAACTGGACTTGTTGTCAACGTTCCTGACTTCATCGAAGCTGGACAAAAATTGATCATCAACACTGCAGAAGGAACTTACGTTTCTCGTGCCTAATCTCTAGAAAGAGGTCATTCTATGGGAATTGAAGAACAATTTGGCGAAATCGTTATCGCTCCACGTGTACTTGAAAAAATCATTGCCATCGCAACTGCTAAAGTTGATGGTGTCCACTCATTTTCAAATAAATCCGTATCTGACACCCTATCAAAACTCTCTCTTGGTCGTGGCGTCTACTTAAAAGAAAGCAACGAAGAGCTAACTGCTGACATCTATCTCTATCTTGAGTACGGTGTGAAAGTACCTAAAGTCGCTATGGCTATCCAAAAAGCTGTTAAGGACGCTGTTCGTAATATGGCTGATGTGGAACTTTCTGTTGTCAATATTCACGTTGCGGGAATCGTTCCAGACAAAACACCAAAACCTGAGTTGAAAGATCTGTTTGACGAGGACTTCCTCAATGACTAGTCCACTATTAGAATCCAGACGTGAACTTCGTAAATGCGCTTTTCAAGCTCTTATGAGCCTTGAATTCGACACAGATATAGAAACAGCTTGTCGCTTTGCCTACACACATGACCGAGAAGATGAAGATGTGCAAATTCCAGCCTTTCTTCTAAACTTGGTTTCTGGTATCCAAGCTCAAAAAGAAGAGTTGGATAAACAAATCAACCAGCACCTCAAGTCAGGCTGGACAGTTGAACGCTTGACCTTGGTCGAAAAAAACTTACTACGCTTGGGTATCTTTGAAATCACATCATTTGATACACCTCAGCTGGTAGCAGTCAATGAAGCCATTGAACTCGCTAAGAATTTTTCAGATCAAAAATCAGCCCGCTTTATCAACGGATTGCTTAGTCAATTTGTAACTGAAGAAAATGAATAATCGAAAAGGTGTTTGGTCTTCCAAGCACCTTTTTACTTTCCTCTCTGCACAGAGTAATACTCTTCAAAAATCTCTTCAAACCAATGTCAGCGTCGGCTTGTCGTATAGATGTTACTGACTTCGTCAGTTCTATCTGCAACCTCAAAACAGTGTTTTGAGCTGACTTCGTCAGTCTTATCTACAACCTCAAAACAGTGTTTTGAGCAGCCTGCAGCTAGTTTCCTAGTTTGCTCTTTGATTTTCATTGAGTATAAGAAGCACATAAAAACTAGAACTGACTGCCAGTTCTAGTTTTTATGTATTCTGAGGTATTAGTATTTTCTAAATCGTTGGTAACGTTCTTCCAACAACGCTTCTAACGATTTTTGTGAAAGTAAAGCTAGTTCAGTTTGGAGTTCTTTTTTGACACTCTTAATCAGTTCTTTACTAGAAAGTCCTGCTTCAGAAATCACCTTATCCACCACGTCCATTTCTAGCAGCTCATGCGAAGTGATTTTCATCAGTTCTGCCGCTTCCATGGCACGACTGCCGTCCTTCCATAAAATAGAAGCAAAGCCTTCTGGACTGAGAATAGCATAGATAGAATTTTCCAGCATCCAGACACGGTCTGCGACTGCTAGAGCCAGAGCCCCACCAGAACCACCTTCACCGATAATAATGGCGATAATAGGAACTTTCAGGTCACTCATTTCCATGAGATTGCGAGCAATGGCTTCTCCCTGTCCACGTTCTTCCGCTCCGACACCAGGATAGGCACCTGCTGTATTGATAAAGGTCACAATTGGACGGCCAAATTTTTCAGCCTGTTTCATCAACCGTAGAGCCTTGCGGTAGCCTTCTGGATGTGGTTGTCCAAAATTCCGTTTGAGGTTGTCTTGCAAACTCTTGCCTTTTTGGATACCAACCACTGTTACAGCTTGGTCTCCAAGCCAACCAATACCACCAACAACTGCACCATCGTCACGAAAAGAACGGTCACCGTGTAATTGGATAAATTCATCAAAAATGCCTGTCGCAAAGTCCAAGCTTGTCAAGCGACTCTGCTCACGCGCTTCTCTGACTATTTTTGCAATATTCATCTAGGACTCCCTCCGTGCAATCTGACTAGGCTAGCAATGGTATCTGGCAAATCTCTTCTTTTGACAATCGCATCCACAAAGCCATGTTCCAATAGGAATTCCGCCTTTTGGAAATCCTCAGGCAAGCTTTCACGAACCGTATTTTCAATGACACGACGCCCAGCAAAACCGACCAAGCTCTGTGGTTCAGCTAGAATAATATCACCCTCCATAGCGAAAGAAGCTGTCACACCACCTGTCGTTGGATCTGTCAAAATGGTCAGGTAAAAGAGACCAGCATTTGAATGGCGTTTAACCGCCGCAGAAATCTTGGCCATCTGCATGAGACTCATGATTCCTTCCTGCATACGGGCTCCACCAGAAGCTGTGAAGAGGACAACTGGCAATTTTTCAACAGTCGCATACTCAAACAAGCGAGTGATTTTTTCCCCTACAACTGTACCCATAGAAGCCATGATAAAGTTGGAATCCATTATCCCCAGAGCTACAGTCTGACCTTTAATAAGAGCTGTTCCTGTCACAACCGCTTCATCCAGACCTGTTTTTTCACGCATAGATGCCAGTTTCTTTTGGTAACCAGGGAAATGCAAGGGATCCTTGCTTTCAATCCCTGTAAACAATTCCTTGAAGGTTCCCATATCAATCGTAAAAGCCAAGCGTTCTTGGGCAGAAATACGAAAGGTATAGCTACAGTGCGGACAGATACGCTCACTTCCCAGATCCTTCTGATAGATGGTATGCTTACAGCCCGGACACTGGGAAAATAATTCATCTGGAACCTCTGGCTTAGCTTGAGGTTTTTCCCTAACCGAACGATTGGGATTGATTCGAATATACTTATCTTTTTTACTAAATAGAGCCATTGATTCCCCTTTTCGGTTTAAACTCTTGAAGTCATTTTATTCTTTTTCTTGATATTTGGGTAAGAAGGTTTCCATCAAGAAGGAAGTATCATAATCTCCAGCAATGACATTGCGATCTGAAATGAGGTCAAGCTGGAAATCTGCATTGGTCTGCACTCCTTCAATCTCTAATTCATAGAGAGCACGTTGCATTTTCATCAAGGCATCAAAACGATTTTCACCATGAACAATGATTTTAGCAATCATACTATCATAATAAGGTGGAATGGTATAGCCTGGATAAACTGCTGAATCCACGCGCAAGCCAACTCCACCACTTGGCAGATGGAGATTAGTAATCTTACCTGGACTTGGAGCAAAGTTAAAGGCTGGATTTTCTGCATTGATACGACACTCAATAGCATGACCTCGTAGAACAATATCTTCTTGCTTAACAGACAAAGGCTGACCTGCCGCAATGCGAATTTGTTCCTTAACGATATCCACACCTGAAACAAATTCTGTTACTGGATGTTCCACCTGTACACGAGTATTCATCTCCATAAAGTAGAAGTTGCTACTTGCTTCATCAAGAAGAAACTCAATAGTTCCTGCATTCTCATATCCAACAGACTCTGCAGCTCGAACAGCCGCAGCACCGATTTCATTGCGCAACGTTTTTCCGATTGCAATCGAAGGACTTTCTTCCAAAACCTTTTGATTATTCCGTTGAAGAGAACAATCCCGTTCACCTAAATGAATCACATTTCCGTGCTCATCTCCTAGAATTTGAACCTCAATGTGACGAGCTGGATAGATAACCCGTTCTATGTACATGGCACCATTGCCATAATTGGCCTTGGCTTCGCTAGAGGCTGTTTCAAAGGCAGAAACGAGGTCTTCTGGTTTTTCAACCTTACGAATCCCTTTACCGCCACCACCTGCTGAAGCCTTGAGCATAACAGGATAGCCAATTTTTTCAGCAACAATCAAAGCTTCTTCAGAGTTATGCACTTCTCCATCCGAACCTGGAATGACAGGCACACCTGCTTTAATCATCTGAGCACGCGCATTGATTTTGTCTCCCATCATATCCATGACATGGCCAGATGGGCCGATAAACTTAATACCCACCTCTTCACACATGGTTGCAAATTTGGAATTTTCACTGAGAAATCCGAAACCGGGGTGAATGGCTTCTGCCTCAGTCAAGACTGCAGCTGATAGAACCGCATTGATATTGAGATAAGACTCTGTTGCCTTGCCAGGACCGATACAAACTGCTTCGTCTGCCAAAAGTGTATGCAGGGCTTCCTTATCAGCAGTTGAATAGACCGCTACCGTCGCAATCCCTAATTCACGCGCCGCACGGATAATACGAACCGCAATTTCACCACGATTGGCAATTAAAATTTTTCGAAACATGGAGAACCTCCTTAGTTCCCTATTGCAAAGGTAAGAGTACCACTGGCTGCAAGCTTGCCATCCACTTCAGCCTTTGCTTCAACCACAGCAATCGTGCCACGACGTTTTACAAACGTTACTGTCATAACCAATTGGTCACCTGGTACAACCTGCTTCTTGAACTTAACCTTGTCCATACCAGCGTAAAAGACCAATTTTCCTTTATTTTCAGGTTTTGACAACTCTAACACACCAGCTGTTTGCGCCAAGGCTTCCATAATCAGAACACCTGGCATAACTGGATATTGAGGGAAATGACCATTAAAGAAGGGCTCATTGATGGTCACATTTTTGATGGCAACAATGCTATCCTCGCTCACTTCCAAGACACGGTCCACTAGGAGCATAGGATAACGGTGGGGAAGGGCTTCTTTGATTCCTTGAATATCGATCATTTGATACGTACCAATCCTTTACCAAATTCAACCATTTCTTCGTTAGAAACGAGAATTTCCGTTACCACACCATCCTTAGGAGCTGGAATTTCATTCATGACTTTCATGGCTTCAATAATTACCAGAGTTTGACCTTTTTTGACACTATCACCAACTGTGACGAAGGCAGGTTTATCTGGGCCAGCAGCCAAGTAAGCCACCCCAACAAGTGGACTCTCTACAAGATCTCCCTCAGCAACCACACTTACTTCAGCTGGAGCTGGAACTTCTTCCACTACAGTTTCTGCTGAAGCAGATGTAGGCGCCGCTGGACTTGGTGTTGCTAGAACGGGTGCCGAAGTAACTTGAGGTGCAACTTCAGATACAAGTCTCGCTTCATTCTTGCTAAACTGCAACTCATCCGTCCCATTTTTATAAGAAAATTCTCTCAAACTTGATTGGTCAAATTGAGCCATCAAGTCTTTAATATCGTTTAAATTCATACTTATTTATTCTCCCAACGTTTGAAAGCAAGAACTGCATTGTGGCCACCAAAACCAAAAGTATTTGAAATAGCGTATGGAATTTCTTGCTCCAAGCCTTGTCCATAAACGACATTGGCTTCGATATAATCTGATACTTCACTTGTTCCAGCTGTCATTGGTACAAAGTTATGACGCATAGCCTCGATTGTGACGATAGCTTCTACCGCACCAGCAGCACCTAGCAAATGTCCTGTGAATGATTTGGTTGATGATACAGGTACTTCCTTACCAAGAACAGCTACGATCGCACCACTTTCTCCTTTTTCATTAGCAGGAGTTGACGTTCCGTGAGCATTGACATAGGCTACTTGCTCTGGAGAAATCTCAGCTTCTTCCAAGGCTAGTTTGATGGCCTTGATAGCTCCCTGACCTTCTGGATGTGGTGAAGTCATGTGGTAGGCATCACAAGTATTTCCGTAACCAACCACTTCAGCAAGGATAGTTGCCCCACGTTTTTCAGCGTGTTCCAGACTTTCAAGAACCAACATCCCTGAACCTTCACCCATAACAAAACCGTTACGGTCCTTATCAAATGGAATGGAAGCACGAGTAGGATCCTCTGTAGTAGAGAGAGCTGTTAGGGCTTGGAAACCAGCAATAGCAAAAGGTGTGATAGAGGCTTCTGAACCACCTACCAACATAACATCTTGGAAACCAAACTTAATTGAGCGGAAAGCATCCCCAATCGCATCATTTGATGAAGCACAGGCAGTATTGATAGATTTACAAACACCGTTTGCTCCAAAACGCATAGCAACATTTCCTGAAGCCATATTTGGTAAGGCTTTTGGAAGGGTCAATGGTTTCACACGTTTTGGCCCTTTTTCGTTGAGACGAAGCACTTGATCTTCAATTTCCTTGATTCCACCAATACCAGAGGCCACAATAACACCAAAACGATCCTTGTCAAGAGCCTCTACATCCAAATTAGCATGATTGACAGCCTCTTGAGCTGCATACAAGGCATATAAAGAATAGTTATCAAAACGGTTGGTATCTTTCTTTACAAAGTATTTGTCAAAAGGAAAATCTTGAATTTCTGCTGCATTATGCACATCAAAGTCGCTATGATCAAATTTTGTAATTGGACCAATTCCGATTTTTCCACTTGTCAAACTATTCCAAAATTCTTCTGGTGTATTTCCGATTGGAGATGTTACTCCATAACCTGTTACTACTACGCGATTTAGTTTCATCTTTTTTACCTCTAGCTTCTCTACATACTGAGGCCACCATCAATGGCAACCACTTGACCAGTTAGATAATCTTGGCCTGCTAAAAATACTGTTAAATCTGCAACCTGCTCTGCCTGCCCAAATGCTTTCATAGGAATTTGTGCCAGCATGGCATCTTTTACCTTGTCTGATAGAACAGCTGTCATATCGGACTCAATCATTCCCGGTGCAATAGCATTAACCCTGATATTGCGATTGGCCACTTCACGAGCCACAGACTTGGTAAAACCAATCAAACCAGCCTTAGAAGCTGCATAGTTAGCTTGACCGATATTTCCCATCAAACCAACAACACTAGACATATTAATGATAGCACCTTCTCTGGCTTTCATCATCGGTTTCAAGACTGATTGTGTCATGTTAAAGGCACCAGTCAGATTCACTTTAAGCACTTTTTCAAAATCTACTTCTGTCATCTTGAGCATAAGGGTATCTTGGGTAATCCCTGCATTGTTGACCAAAACATCTACTGAACCCAGCTCTACAATAGCTTGTTCAACCATACGTTTAGCGTCTGCAAAGTCTGACACGTCTCCTGATATAGAAACAACCTTGACACCATAGTCTGCAAACTCAGCAAGCAATTCTTCTGAGATTGCCCCACGACTGTTTAAAACAATATTGGCTCCTGCTTGAGCAAACTTGTGGGCAATGGCAAGACCAATTCCACGACTCGAACCTGTAATAAAGATATTTTTATTTTTTAGTTGCATTCTTTTCTCCTGTTTCCTCTTGTATTTATGGGAGAAGGGATTACTCGTTTTCTAGCAAGGCTTCCAAACTCGCCTGATCTTCAACATTGGCTAGTTTGACTGTCTTATCAATTTTTTTGACAAAGCCTGACAAGACTTTCCCCGGTCCAATCTCGATAAAGTTGGTTACGCCTGCTTCTTGCATAACCGCAATACTTTCATAGAAACGAACTGGTTCCTTGACCTGACGCGTCAAGAGTTGAGCAATGTCTTCTTTTTGCATGACCCTTGCTTCTGTATTGCCGACTAGGGGACAAGTGAAATCTGAAAAACTTACTTGAGCTAGTGTTTCAGCTAGTTTCTGACTAGCAGGTTCAAGAAGAGCGGTATGAAAAGGACCTGAAACCTTGAGAGGAATCAAGCGTTTAGCTCCAGCTTCTTGCAAGAGTTCAACAGCTCGGTCAACTGCAGCCCCTTCTCCACCAATCACGATTTGTGCAGGTGTATTATAGTTGGCTGGGGTAACCACTCCAAGTTCAGAAGCTTTTTGACAGGCTTCTTCAATGTCCTCTACTGGCGTATTGAGAACAGCAACCATCTTGCCAGAGCCAGCAGGAGCCGCTTCTTCCATATAGGCTCCACGCTTAGCAACTAAGGCAACAGCTTCTTCAAAATCCAAGGTGCCACTGGCCACCAAGGCAGAATATTCTCCAAGAGACAAACCAGCAACCATATCAGGCTGATAGCCCTTTTCTTGCAATAAACGGTAGATAGCAACCGAAGTCGCTAGAATGGCAGGTTGCGTATAGCGAGTCTGATTGAGTTTTGCTTCTTCCGTATCAATGAGATGACGTAAATCATAACCAAGTACCTGACTTGCTTGATCAATCGTTTCTTTGACAATAGGGTAGTGATCATAGAGATCCCGTCCCATACCTAGATACTGGGCACCTTGGCCAGCAAATAAAAAGGCTGTTTTAGTCATTTCTTACAACTCCTGCCCAACGAGAGGCTTCTTCTTGAATTTTCTTAGCTGCTCCGTAATACAAATCTTTTAGGATTTCTTCAGCTGTTTCTTCTTTGGAAACAAGCCCTGCAATCTGACCTGCCATAACAGAGCCACCATCCACATCTCCGTGAACAACCGCTTTGGCTAGAGCACCCGCTCCCATTTGTTCAAAGATTTCCAAATCAGGATTTTCTTGTTTAAAGGCATCTTTTTCAGCTTTTTCAAAATCACGAGTCAACTGATTTTTAATTGCACGAACAGCATGACCAAAGTGTTGAGCTGAAATCGTAGTATCAATATCTCTAGCTTTTAAAATTTTCGCCTTATAATTTGGATGTGCATTAGACTCTTTGGCAACGACAAAGCGCGTTCCAACCTGAACAGCCTCTGCACCTAGCATAAAGCCAGCCGCAGCACCTTCACCATCCGCAATCCCTCCTGCAGCAATAACAGGAATAGATACAGCTGCCGCCACTTGACGCACCAAGGTCATGGTTGTTAATTTACCGATATGCCCCCCAGCTTCCATTCCTTCTGCAATAACAGCGTCCGCACCGATTTTTTCCATGCGTTTAGCTAGGGCAACACTTGGTACAACTGGAATGACTGTGATCCCTGCTTCATGAAAGCGTTCCATGTATTTACCAGGATTTCCTGCGCCTGTTGTCACTACCTTAACTCCCTCCTCAATAACGAGGTCTACAATATCTTCCACAAAAGGAGACAAGAGCATGATGTTGACACCAAAAGGTTTATCCGTTAACGATTTGATCTTATCAATATTTGCCTTGACAACTTCTTTCGGGGCATTTCCCCCACCAATAATGCCTAGTCCACCAGCCTTGGAAACAGCCCCTGCCAAATCACCATCAGCAACCCAGGCCATTCCTCCTTGAAAAATAGGATAATCAATGTTCAATAATTCTGTAATACGCGTTTTCATAGTGCCTCCATCGTTTCTTGCTTACGTAATAGTTCGATACTGTCATAATTTGACAATCAAACTATTGCCTAAACAAGAGGGAGCGGGTTCCCCTACTCCTTCTATCTTATATTCTGCTTATACTCTTCGAAAATCAAATTCAAACCACGTCAGCGTCACCTTGCCGTACTCAAGTACAGCCTGCGGCTAGCTTCCTAGTTTGCTCTTTGATTTTCATTGAGTATTATTTTGTTTGCTCTTCAACGTAGGCAACCAAGTCACCAACTGTTTTCAAGTCATCTTCTGCTTCGATTTGGATATCAAAAGCATCTTCGATTTCTGAGATTACTTGGAACAAGTCCAATGAATCTGCGTCCAAATCATCAAAAGTTGATTCAAGTGTTACTTCTGATGCGTCTTTTCCAAGTTCTTCAACGATAATTTCTTGTACTTTTTCAAATACTGCCATGATAGGACTCCTTTAAAATAAATAGTTTTTTATAACAATGTGTTCACCACATGATTACCTAAATTGTAAGAATGAGCGTGCCCCAGGTCAAGCCTCCACCGAAGCCTGATAGTAGAACAGTCTGGCTACCATCTAAAGGGATGAGACCTTGTTCCACACACTCTGAAAGTAAAATCGGGATACTGGCTGCACTGGTATTGCCATACTCCATCATATTAGCTGGAAGTTTGTCTCGATCGACACCGATTTTTCTAGCCATCTTATCCAAAATACGGTCATTAGCCTGATGAAGTAGCAGATAATCCAAGTCTATCGCCTCTATAGGAGATTCATCAATAGTCTGCTTGATAGACTTGGCTACATCCCGAATGGCAAAATCAAAGACTGCGCGTCCATCCATCTTCAAAAACGAATCTGTACTTTCTTGATCTGAAAATGGAGAATACAGGCCTGAATGCCCATAGGTCAGACACTCACTACGACTCCCATCACTATTGAGACTCTCCGCTAGGAAATGCTCTTGCTCGCTAGCTTCTAACAAGACGCCACCAGCACCATCTCCAAACAACACAGCTGTTGATCGATCTGACCAATCGACTGCTTTAGAGAGGGTTTCACTACCAATCACCAAGCCTTTTTGAAAGCGACCAGAAGCGATAAACTTTTCAGCAGTTGAAAGAGCAAATACAAATCCACTGCAAGCCGCTGTTAGGTCAAAAGCAAAGGCCTTATTAGCACCAATATTAGCTTGAACACGAGCAGCTGTAGAGGGCATCATCGAATCTGGAGTAATGGTAGCTAGGATGATAAAATCCAACTCCTCCCCTGTTATTCCAGCTTTTGCCATCAGTTTCTTAGCAACTTCCGTAGCCAAATCACTGGTAGATTCTGTTCTTGAAATATGCCTTTGTCGTATTCCCGTCCGACTTGAAATCCACTCATCATTGGTATCCATAATCTGAGCCAAGTCGTGATTTGTAACCACTTGCTCTGGCACATAATGAGCAACCTGGCTTATTTTTGCAAAAGCCATTATTTCAAATCCTCCAAAAATTGATAAAGATTGGTCAAACCTTTGCTCATAACATCAATTTCTTCCTTACTCATACCATCAATGATTTTTTCAACCATGGCCTTGTGGAAGCGTTTATGCAGCCTATGAACCAAGCGACCCTTCTTTGTCAAATGTAGATGCACCACGCGACGATCCTGCTCTGAGCGAATGCGTTCAATGTAACCCTTGCGTTCGAGATTATTCAAACTAGTCGTAACTGTCCCAAGAGTCACCATCAACTCTTTTGACACTTGACTTGGTGTCACGTCTGGGAATTTCCCAATCACATCAATCGTATGCATTTCTTTGATGGAGATATCCTTGAAACGACTACCTCTCAAGCTCACTTCCTCAATGACAAGGACATTGTTAAATATAGATGTTAAATATTCATTAATTCGTTGGTAGTCCATTTTTCATATCCCTCCTTCTCAAAAAAACTTTTACAATCAAAACATTTGACAAGAGAATTATATCAAAGTTCAAAGAATGATGCAAGTATTTTTTTATTTTCCTGTAAATTTAGGCCGTCTTCTCTCCGAATGAGCTCGCACTCCTTCTTTGAAATCCTCTGTTTGAGCCAAGGATTCCTGTAGCTTCAATTCTAAAGCAGCATAATCCTGCCAGTCTTTGAATTGGCTCTCCCAGACCAACTTCTTAATGGCTGCATAGGAATTGCTTGAGCCACGTCTCAATTTTTTAAGAAGCTGTTCTCTGGTTTTTTCTAACTTATCAGCTTCAGAAATACGGTAAACCAGGCCCCACTCTAGAGCTTTTTCTGCTGTCAAAGCCTCTCCTGTCATGGCTAATTGAGCAGCACGCGTCACACCGATACTGCGGCTCAAGAGATGAATTCCCCCTGCATCTGGAGCCAAACCAACGCCAACAAAAGCTTGGATAAACTTAGCCTTATCGGTCGCTAAACAGAAATCTGCAGCAACAGCCATATTCGCTGCGGCACCTGCAACAGCACCGTCAACTTCCATTAAAACAGGTTTAGCTATTTGCTTGATTTTATAGGAAATCGTATTGACCAACTCTGCGATTTTCGTCAATGATGGAATATCATCCTCATCCACTGCACGCTTCATCTCTACCAAATCTCCACCAACTGAGAAGACTTTGCCATTGGCATTGATTAAGATAAAATGCACAGCCGGATCCTCTTCTGCTAAAGTCAGAGCTTCTAAAATCTCCTCACACATAGGAATATGAAAGCCATTTGCAACCTCAGGACGGTTCAAGGTAAGGATTGCTAAATCCTCTTCAAGCTGATAAATAATGTGTTCCATCAGGACTCCTTTTATTTTATAAGCAGTTTATACTCTTCGAAAATCTCTTCAAACCACGTCAGCTTCGCCTTGCCGTAGGTATGGTTACTGACTTCGTCAGTTCTATCCACAACCTCAAAACAGTGTTTTGAGCTGACTTCGTCAGTCTTATTTACAACCTCAAAGCAGTACTTTGAGCAGTCTACGGCTAGCTTCCTAGTTTGCCCTTTGATTTTCATTGAATATTAAATTATTTCATTGTCAAAGTATAGCTTTTTTAAAACTCGAAAGCAAGAAAAAATCAACTGAAAGTGTCTCAGCCGATTGGAAAGGCGCGCTTTAGGCTAGAAAACATCTTATTTTCTTCATTGAAAAAAGCCTTTCTTTCTGCTATAATCGTATAAAATACTTACTTTAGGAGTTCTTATGAAGGTTGTTAAATTTGGAGGTAGCTCTCTTGCCTCTGCTGGTCAATTAGAAAAAGTTTTAAACATTGTCAAAAGCGATAAAGAGCGCCGTTTTGTAGTTGTTTCTGCACCAGGAAAACGCAATGCTGAAGATACCAAGGTTACGGATGCCTTGATTAAATACTACCGTGATTATGTTGCTGGTAACGATATTAGCAAGAGCCAAAGCTGGATTATCGATCGCTATGCCGCTATGGTTAGTGAATTAGGACTGAAACCAGCTGTGCTAGACAAAATTTCAAAAAGCATTCGCGCCTTGGCCACTCTTCCTATCGAAGAAAATGAATTTCTCTACGACACTTTCCTAGCAGCCGGTGAAAACAACAATGCCAAATTGATTGCTGCCTACTTTAACCAAAACGGTATCGATGCACGCTATGTTCACCCTAGAGAAGCTGGGATTGTGGTCACAAGTGAACCTGGTCACGCTCGCATCATTCCATCAAGTTATGACAAGATTGAAGAATTGACAAATGCAAATGAAGTCCTTGTCATTCCTGGTTTCTTTGGAGTTACCAAGGAAAATCAAATCTGTACCTTCTCACGTGGAGGATCAGACATTACAGGTTCTATCATTGCTGCAGGGGTTAAAGCTGACCTCTATGAAAACTTTACAGACGTTGATGGTATCTTTGCAGCCCACCCTGGTATTATTCACCAACCACACTCAATCCCTGAGTTAACCTACCGTGAAATGCGTGAGTTGGCCTATGCAGGATTCTCAGTCCTTCATGACGAAGCGCTTCTTCCTGCCTACCGTGGAAAAATTCCTCTCGTTATCAAGAATACCAACAACCCTGACCATCCAGGTACTCGTATCGTTCTAAAACACAGTAGTGATGAATTTCCAGTTGTGGGAATTGCTGGTGACTCAGGCTTTGTCAGCATCAACATGTCGAAATACCTTATGAACCGTGAGGTTGGATTTGGACGCAAGGTTCTGCAAATCCTTGAAGACCTTAACATCGGTTGGGAACATATGCCAACAGGTATCGACGATCTTTCAATCATCCTACGTTCTCGCGAACTAACTCCTATCAAGGAAGAAGAAATCCTGCGTCAGTTGGTTCAAAAGGCTGAAGTAGACCATGCAGAAATCGAACACGACCTTTCTATCATTATGATTGTTGGAGAAAAAATGAAGAGTCATATCGGAGTAACTGCTACTGCGACACGCGCTCTATCTGAAAACAAGATCAACATCCAGATGATGTCTCAAGGTTCTAGTGAAGTTTCTATTATGTTTGTTGTCAATAAAGACCAAGAGAAAGCAGCAATCAAAGCCCTCTACAATGCCTTTTTCGGCGAAAGTAAGGAAGACTAATCATGGCCCAATCGCTTAATAAAACAGTGCTTCTCAGTACGACAGGAACTTCCTACCTCTCTATCGCTGGGAAAGTTGGGAAATTCCTTGTCGGAGATCAGGCCTTAGAATTTTACCCAGATGTCAATGTCGAACAATTTATCCAGATTCCTTGGAGCCATATCAATCAGATTGGAGCCAATGTCACTGGACGAAAAATCAGTCGCCACTTCGAAGTCTTTACAGACAAAGGAAAATTCCTCTTTGCTTCAAAAGACTCAGGTGCCATTCTCAAAATTGCACGCGAAAAGCTGGGAAATGACAAGGTCGTCAAACTTCCTACCCTGATTCAGACAATTAGCCAAAAATTTAAAAATCTATTTGCAAAAAAGTAGAAACTTTAGTATAATCATAGCAACGGATAAGTAGGTTATCTTCTTCTTTCAGAAAGTCTGCGGGTGCTGCGAGCAGATAGGAGGGATAGGTGAAATTCTACCGTTGGTAACAATTACATAAACAATCAAGTGCACACCTGTGAAGTTGGATGGAACCGTGGCCCTGCCACTCCAACGCTTTGTCAGGTGTGCTTTTTTCATAAAGGAGTTCTTATGTTAGATATCAAACGTATTCGTACAGACTTTGATGCTGTCGCAGAAAAATTGGCTACACGTGGTGTAGATGCTGCTGTCTTGAATGAGATGAAAGAAATCGATGCTAAGCGTCGTGACATCTTGGTCAAAGTTGAAACTCTCAAGGCAGAACGCAACACAGTTTCTGCTGAGATTGCCCAAGCTAAGCGCAACAAGGAAAATGCAGATGACAAGATTGCTGCCATGCAAACTCTATCTGCTGAGGTCAAAGCCTTGGATGCTGAATTGGCAGACATCGATGCTAAATTGACAGAATTTACAACGACTCTTCCTAACATCCCAGCTGACAGTGTTCCTGTTGGGGCTGATGAAGATGACAATGTGGAAGTTCGCCGTTGGGGGACTCCACGCGAGTTTGACTTCGAACCTAAAGCTCACTGGGATCTTGGTGAAGACCTTGGCATCCTTGACTGGGAACGCGGTGGTAAGGTAACAGGAGCTCGCTTCCTCTTCTATAAAGGCCTCGGTGCTCGTTTGGAACGTGCTATCTACAACTTTATGTTGGATGAGCATGGAAAGGAAGGCTATACTGAAGTCATCACACCATACATGGTTAACCATGACTCTATGTTTGGGACTGGTCAATATCCAAAATTCAAGGAAGATACTTTTGAATTGAGCGACAGCAATTATGTCCTTATTCCTACAGCCGAAGTTCCTCTGACAAACTACTACCGTGATGAAATCCTTGACGGTAAAGACCTACCAATCTACTTTACTGCTATGAGCCCATCATTCCGTTCTGAGGCTGGTTCAGCTGGCCGTGATACTCGTGGTTTGATTCGTCTGCACCAATTCCACAAGGTTGAAATGGTTAAATTTGCCAAACCAGAAGAATCTTACGAAGAATTGGAAAAAATGACAGCCAACGCTGAAAATATCCTTCAAAAACTTAACCTTCCATACCGTGTCGTTGCTCTCTCTACAGGAGATATGGGCTTCTCAGCTGCGAAGACTTACGACTTGGAAGTTTGGATTCCAGCACAAAATACCTACCGTGAAATCTCAAGCTGTTCAAACACAGAAGATTTCCAAGCCCGTCGTGCCCAAATCCGTTACCGTGATGAAGCAGATGGCAAGGTGAAATTGCTCCATACCTTGAATGGTTCTGGACTTGCAGTTGGACGTACAGTGGCTGCTATTCTTGAAAACTACCAAAATGCAGATGGTTCTGTGACCATCCCAGAAGTTCTTCGTCCATACATGGGTGGAGCTGAAGTCATCAAACCATAAAAAATAAGGTTTAGCTATTTCTAGCTAGACCTTTTTTCGTAACCAAATCAGATAAGCACCTAATACAAAGAGTAAAATAATTAAGCAAATAGCGGTTTCAGCCACTACCAAATAATCCAAAAATGGAAGTTTCAAGATTCCCTGAGCCATCTTAAGCGAAGTAGCTGTGATAATGGTCGGGAAAGTGAGGGCTGAGAAGGCTGGTTGAAAGCCTTGCTTTAAAATATTGGGCAGGCGAGTTAAAACAAAGAAAAAGAAGGATTGAGAAGCCAAAATCATAACGATTAAGAGCCAAGTTGGTAGACTCTCTCCTCCAACTCGAACTAGAGAAGCCAAGAGTAGAGAGAAGGGAGCGCAATAGATTCCTTCTTGGCCAAGCAAGGCTAGTGGGAGTGGATGTTTCTTTAAATCGCTATAAATAAGGGGATAGAGATAGAAGGTCAAGAGAAAACCAAAACTCAAGGTCGCATAGGCAATTTCGATGATGCCTACCAGAGGATAGGTCAAGGCAGCCACCGCTATCCCCACATAGAGAACCGTCCAGCTAGGAGTCGCATGAACCCTACGACCTGGACAGGCAAACTTGATGGTAAAACCAGCAATCAAGACCAAATCCAAGAGAAATGAAAACCACCAGATTCCTTGCGCAACCAAAGGAAGATGAGGGAAGACGCGAAAGACATAGGTAGATAAAATCATCCCAGCCATGGGAAAGGTCGCCATTCCTGACAAAAGAGGGGGCTTGGTCAATTCTTGCTTGGTGTCTTTCCAATTAAAGAGATGTAGAATTAGAAAATAAATCCACAAAATCAAACCTGTCAGACTAAACAGATGTGACAGAACCGGCAACGTATCTAAAATAAGATTTCCAGCTCCTGCCAAACCTAGCAAACAACCAGAAAATACCAAGGGGAGTTTTTTCATCCTAACCTCCAATAATGATATTATCTTTAGTATATCATAAAAAGGCTGAAATGAGGACTTAATACTCATCGAAAATCTCTTCAAACCACGTCAGCTTCTATCTGCAACCTCAAAACACTGTTTTGAGCAACCTGCGGTTAGCTTCCTCGTTTGCTCTTTGATTTTCATTGAGTATAAAAAAACGAAGTCCGATTATTTCAGACTTCATTTTACTCAGATATGAATTAAGCATAAGGTTGCAATTCTGGGTTAATTGGGGTATTGGCTAGGTTATTGGCATAGTTACAGAGACTTGCTAGGCTGACACCAAGAACCACATCCAAAGCATTTTGCTGAGTGTAACCAGCTTCTAAAAACTCAGACAAGGCTTCATCTCCTACACGACCCTTGGTATTGATAACTGCCAAAGTAAACTTAGCTAGGGTATCCAATTTAGGATCTGTCTCAATTGGAGTACGATTGCGAAGAGCTTGAATCAAGTCATCATTCATCTGGATTTGTTTGATGGAAAAGGCTGTGTGACCTGCGACGCAGAAGGCACAACCATTTGTCACAGCTGCCGTGATTTGCACTACTTCGCGCTCAACAGGTGTCAGGCTGTTGCGACGGTTGATAGATGCGACAGTTCGGTAGGCTTCTAAAGCAGTCGGTGCATTGGCCAAGAGGCCGATTAGGTTGGGAATATAGCCATTGTTGTCTTTTTCTACTGTTTCAAGAACTTCTTTCACTTCTGCTGGCGCTGATTCTACTGTATGGATTGTAAATGTTGTCATAAGATACCTCTTTTCTTGTTATTGACACTAATATTATTGGAAAATCTTATAAAATCCTGATTCCTAAGTTTATCTAAGATAAAGCTTTATTCCTCTCATAAGATTTTCGTTGTATATTATACTCTTCGAAAATCAAATTCAAACCGCGTCAGCGTCACCTTACCGTACTCAAGTACAGCTTGCGGCTAGCTTCCTAGTTTGCTCTTTGATTTTCATTGAGTATTAGTTTATCACACTTCCAATCACTTGCATAATATATATTATATATCAGCTTGATAAAAATCATTTATAGGCAAAAAAATCACACGAGCTGTGTGATTTCATTATTTGTCAAAATACTTTTTAGTTTCAGCAATAACGACTGGCGACAAGACTAAGAGGGCAATCAAGTTTGGCAGAGCCATCAAGGCGTTGACAATATCTGCGATAATCCAAACCATATCCAACTCGATAAATCCTCCCAGCAAGACCATGAGCACAAAAACCACACGGTAGAGCCAGATAAAGCGAACCCCAAAGAGGAACTCAAAACAGCGTTCTCCATAGTAGTTCCAACCTAGAATCGTTGTAAAGGCAAAGAGAACAAGGAAGATTGTTAAGAGGGCAGGTCCAAAGTGTGAAAAGACTGTTGAGAAGGCTGACTGAGTCAAAGCCACTCCATTCAAGTCACCACTCCAAACACCAGTTATCAAGATGGTCAAACCAGTCAGGGTACAGATAATGAGGGTGTCAATAAAGGTTCCTGTCATGGAAATCAAACCTTGCTCTACTGGTTCATTTGTCTTAGCCGCAGCCGCTGCAATGGGAGCAGAACCCAGACCAGATTCGTTTGAGAAGACACCACGCGCCACACCATTTTGAATAGCCATCCGAACGCTAGCACCAGCAAATCCACCTACCGCAGCAAGGGGACTAAAAGCTGAGGTAAAGACTAAAGCGATTGTAGCAGGGATTTTCCCAATATTAAAGAAAATAACTGTAAGAGTTCCCAAAATATAGATGATGGCCATAAAAGGAACTACGGTTGTTGAAACCTTGGAAATGGACTTGAGTCCACCAAAGACAGCAATCGCTACAAAGACAGACAAAACGAGAGCGGTGATGGCTGGCGAAATAGCCGTTGTATTTTGGATAGATTCTGTAATCGAGTTGACTTGGGTAAAGGTCCCGATCCCCAACAAAGCCACTAAGACACCTGCCAGGGCAAACAAAACAGCAAGTGGTCGCCACTTTTCTCCCATTCCTAGAAGGATATAGTGCATGGGACCTCCCGCTACTGCACCATGGTCGTCCTTGGTGCGGTATTTGATGGCCAAGAGTCCTTCCGCATACTTGGTAGCCATTCCAAAGAAAGCCGCCATCCACATCCAAAATAGAGCTCCTGGTCCACCAACCTTGATAGCCGTCGCAACCCCTATGATATTCCCTGTTCCAACGGTTGATGCCAAGGCTGTACACAGAGCTGCAAAACTGGATACATCCCCATGTCCCTTATCCTGGATAAAAATAAGCTGAAAGGCCTTAGGCAGACGCAAAACCTGCAAGAGTCCTAGCCGAATAGTTAGGTAAATCCCTGTTCCGACCAATAAAATCAAGAGGGGCGGTCCCCAAGCAAAAGCATCGATTGATTTAAGCAATTCTAACATTTCCTTCTCCTATCTTTTCAACCCCAAAAGAAAGAGCACATGTAAGATACATGTACTCTGGAATGCTTAGATAAATGCTAAAAAGCGGTCTATCCTAGCTCTGTCCTTTTACCTGAGAGTTTGAGCAGTTGCCTGCCTTGCCCCTTCGGTGCCTTTACGGTCTCTCCAGAGTTCCGTCCATTTACAGTCATGGAAAATCAAACGATTCGCCACTTCTATTAAACTTCATTCGGTGTTGGTATTTAATTGATTCTTATTTTACAAAAAATGTTGGCTTTTGTCAATGTGTTTATTAGTAAAACTTAATTCAACAGTTTTTACTGTATAAAGCTCGGAATACTTCTATCCTTTAAATGTCACAATAGTCGCACCACTGCCTCCAGCATTTTGTGGGGCATAGCCGAAACTCTTGACATGCTTGTTTCTTTGTAGGTATTTGGTGACACCTTCACGGATGACTCCTGTTCCGATACCATGGATGATATCAACTTGAGCCATATTATTAAGCAAGGCTTGGTCGATAAAGGCATCTAGCTCATTCATGGCCTCTTCATAACGTTTGCCTCGAAGGTCCAGTCTGGCTTGTGGGCCACGACCAGAAGTTCGTTTCACGACATTGACCTGTTTCTTCTTGACTTGCTTTTCTTGCTGGGCTTGAACGAGGTCAAATTCTTTTTCTTCTAAGGTCATCTTGATCAAGCCAACTTGAGCTTCCCAGCGGCCGTCCTTGAGTTGACTGGTCAAGGTACCACGCTGTCCATAACTGAGAACAACGATATCATCTCCCACCTTTGGAGCTCGTTTTTTCTTGGCCTTTTGAAGGATCTTGTTTTTAGACAAATCTACTTTTTCAGGAGCCAATTTTTTCAACTTGGCCTTGGCTTCAATGATTTCATGGGGCTTGAGCTGGGATTTATTGTGGAGATTTTTGAGAATCTGGTCACTTTCACTTAGGGCCATGTCCACAATCTCAGCAGCCTGTTCACGCGCCTTGTTAAGCTCGGTTTCCTTTTCACGATTAAGCTCGTTGTAAAGTTTTTTGAGAGCACGGTTCATCTTGAGATTTTCTTGCTCCACCTCACGGATATTGTCCAAGCTTTTGCGACTCTCTAGCGTCTGCTCTTCCAATTGTTCAATGATTCGGTTGACATCATTGTCCTGATCGACCTGCTGACTAGCATCCCCTACGATAACTTCAGATAGGCCCAGACGTTTGGCAATTTCAAAGGCATTGCTTCGGCCAGGAACGCCCTGCATAAAGCGATAGGTCGGGCGAAGAGTCGCAGTATCAAACTCCATGCTAGCATTTTGCACAAAGGCTGTCTCGATACCATAGGCCTTGAGTTCTGGATAGTGGGTGGTCGCCATAGTCTTGACTTGACGCAGACGAAGGTCCTCCAGAATGGCCATAGCAAGGGCGGCTCCCTCTTGGGGATCTGTACCTGCCCCCAACTCATCCAAGAGCAAGAGCGAATGTTGGTTGACCTTGCCAAGAATATCCACAATATTGGTCATGTGACTAGAGAAGGTAGACAAGCTCTGCTCAATAGACTGTTCATCGCCAATATCAGCAAAAATTTCTTCAAAAATACCAACACGACTTCCCTTGTCTGCTAAAATTGGCAAACCAGACTGAGCCATAACCTGCGTCAAGCCCAGAGTTTTAAGCATGATGGTCTTCCCACCTGTATTGGGACCTGTAATGACAATAGCTGTTAAATCTTGACCAAAATGGACATCATTTGCGACGGCATTTTTGACCAGAGGATGGCAGATATGGAGCAGTTGAATTTCCTGATTTTCTGATAGCTGAGGTACGACTGCTTGTCTTTCTTGGATAAAGCGGGCCTTGGCACGAATCAAGTCCAGATGGCCGATAATCCAAGCATCATTGGCAATCTCAGCCGCATGAGGGCGGACACGCTCAGAAATTTCTTGGAGAATTCGAAGCATTTCATAGCGCTCATCTGCTCGCAAACTGGCAATTTCTTCGCTCAGTTTGACCACCTCACGAGGTTCGATATAGACGGTGTTTCCACTAGCAGAAATATCATGAACAACACCTGCAATCTTATTGCGGTAGGTGTTTTTGACTGGTAAAACCTGACGGCCATTTCTGCTGGCAACGATTCCTTCTGTCAACATCTGCGCTTTTTGCTTGAGCAGGTCCTGTAAAACATCGCGTACCTGACTCTCGCTATCATGGATTTTTCGACGGATTCGCGCTAATTCTTCACTGGCAAAATTTTCAATGAAACCTGCATCATTGAAGGCTTGTAGATTTCCTTGTAATTGCGGAAAATCATGTAATTTCTCAAACCAAAGGGCTAATTCTTCCAAGCTGACATTTTCCAGATTAGCATAAAAACTTTGCAGTTCTCGACTAGCAAGAAGCACGCGTTTCAAGAGGAGGAACTCCTCGATATTGAGGTCTGCCCCCATCTCCAACCGCTTGCAGACTCCTGCAATTTCCTTGGTTGCGAGAATAGTGAAATGCGGTTGCTCAACAAAAAGAGCCTGCATTTCCTTCATCTCAGCAAAAGCCTGTTTGATTTTATCCGCTTTGGCAGTCGGAGTCAGCTGTCTCAATTGCTCCAAGCCCTGCTCGGTCAACAAATGGGGTTCAAACAAAGCCTTGATCTTATTGAACTCTAATGTTTCTAATATTTTCTTATTCATCTTTATTTCCTTGTCTTTGCATGTCTAGGTGTGGTAGCTTTTTACATTCTGACAGATTCGAGTCAATCTGTAAACAAAGGGCTAGGAAAATTCCTGCCCTTTTTATCCGATTAAATTTGTCACCCAGATTTGTTTGAGCCAACTGGTTGTTACTGGTATGCTCTGGATGATGTGTTTTGCGACGATACTCTTTTCAAGAGGATTTTGTATAGCTGCCATGGGGATGGTCGCTAAGATTGTCAAGGCCATTTGCAAGACAAATAAGGTCACCAACATGGACAAGATACCTGCTGAAACTTGGAACAACTTACCACCCAGTTTTTTACTAGGAAGCAAATGTAAGAGGAGACCAAGCAAACGACCGATGCTATAGACAACCCCGAAAACCAACAAGTAGCCGATCCCTGCGTAAAAGACCTTATCCAACTGAAAGAGTTGATCCGATGGGAAGAAAAAAGTCCCCTGACCTTCCTGCGGATTTGCATAAGGGAGTAATAAATGGAACTGCTCTCCAAGCCCCTTATAAAACTGGCCAGCCACAAAAGCCGATGCCATGGCTGAAATCAGGTAATAAACCTGTAAGAGCAGGCCTCTCCGATAGCCGATATAAAATCCCCAAGCCAAGACCAATAGAAGAAGGAGTGAAATCATAAGGAGTCCTCAATCTTGCTCTGTTCTTGCTTGCAAGTCACAAGCTTGTGACGGAGTTCTTCTAGCTCTTGCTCCTTATCATCAAATTCAATCTCACGACTGAGCTGAGTTGATAAACAGTTGACTGCCAACAAAAGAGCGATTGTTTCATCATCTGCACTAGGCATTTGTTCTTTAATTGCTTGGTATTTTTCTGTCGCAACCTTGGCGATTTCCTCCATAAAGAGATTATCATGCTCGCTTGTCAAGGTTAACGTTTTTTTCCCGAATGTAAATTTGAATCGATTTAGATTTGCCATAAAATTCACCTCACGATATTATACCAAAATTCGCTAATTTTGTCAGTTTTTACAAATTTGCCTGCTTTTGTGGTACAATAGAAACTATGGCAAGTATAACACTCACACCAAGCGAAAAGGAGATTCAGTCTTTTCTTGAACACTATCAAACCAGTCTGGCTCCCAGCAAGAATCCCTATATTCGCTACTTTTTGCGACTACCTCAAGCAACGGTTTCTATCTATACTTCTGGAAAGGTCTTGCTTCAGGGTGAGGGGGCCGAGAAATACGCTCGTTTCTTTGGCTATCAAATTGTAGAAGAAAACAGCGATCAAAATCTTCCTTTGATTGGGACTGATGAGGTTGGAAATGGTTCCTACTTTGGTGGACTTGCAGTTGTGGCTTCCTTTGTCACACCTGACCAGCATGACTTCTTGCGAAAACTCGGTGTGGGAGATTCTAAGACTCTGACCGACCAAAAGATTCGTCAGATTGCCCCTATCCTAAAGGAAAAAATCCAGCACCAGGCACTGCTTCTCTCACCAAGCAAGTACAACGAGATCATCGGAGACCGCTACAATGCTGTTTCGGTTAAGGTAGCCCTCCATAATCAGGCTATCTATCTCCTCCTTCAAAAAGGTGTTCAGCCTGAAAAAATTGTGATTGATGCCTTTACCAGTGCTAAAAATTATGACAAGTACTTGGCACAAGAGGCCAATCGTTTCAGTAATCCTATCAGCTTAGAAGAAAAGGCTGAGGGCAAATACTTGGCTGTCGCAGTTTCTTCTATCATTGCGCGTGATCTCTTTCTGGAAAATCTTGAAAATCTGGGACGAGAACTGGGTTATCAACTTCCAAGTGGGGCTGGAACGGCTTCTGACAAGGTGGCTAGCCAGATTTTACAAGCCTATGGTATGCAGGGACTTAACTTCTGCGCCAAACTGCACTTTAAAAATACTGAAAAAGCGAAAAAACGCTTAGAAAGGTAAGTTATGAATTCATTTAAAAATTTCCTAAAAGAGTGGGGATTATTCCTCCTGATTCTGTCATTACTAGCTTTGAGCCGTATCTTTTTTTGGAGTAACGTCCGCGTAGAAGGACACTCCATGGATCCTACCCTAGCGGATGGCGAAATCCTCTTTGTTGTCAAACACCTTCCTATTGACCGTTTTGATATCGTGGTGGCCCATGAGGAAGACGGTAATAAGGACATTGTCAAACGTGTCATTGGAATGCCTGGCGATACCATCCGTTACGAAAATGATAAACTTTACATCAATGACAAAGAGACAGATGAACCTTATCTAGCTGACTATATCAAACGCTTCAAAGATGACAAACTCCAAAGCACTTACTCAGGCAAGGGATTTGAAGGAAATAAAGGCACTTTCTTTAGAAGTATCGCTCAAAAAGCCCAAGCCTTCACAGTTGATGTCAACTACAATACCAACTTTAGCTTTACTGTCCCAGAAGGAGAATACCTTCTCCTCGGAGACGACCGCTTGGTTTCAAGTGACAGTCGTCACGTAGGTACTTTTAAAGCAAAAGATATCACAGGGGAAGCTAAATTCCGCTTCTGGCCCATCACCCGTATCGGAACATTTTAAGAAACCTAAGAGGCCGAGAGTCAAAAATCTCAGCCTCTTCTTCTATCGTGAGAATATGATTATTCACTATCCAGTTTGATTAAGATAGAAACAAAGTTATACTCAATGAAAATCAAAGAGCAAACTAGGAAGCTAGCCGCAGGTTGCTCAAAGCACTGCTTTGAGGTTGTAGATAGAACTGACGAAGTCAGTAACATATATACGGCAAGGCGAAGCTGACGTGGTTTGAAGAGATTTTCGAAGAGTATTAACTCTCACCTATTTATGCAAAGGAATCTTATGGAAGTTTATTTTTCAGGAACCATTGAACGGATTATTTTTGAAAATCCCAGCAATTTTTATCGTATCCTCCTCCTAGAAATCGAAGATACAGACGCAGAAAACTTTGATGATTTTGAAATTATTGTCACTGGTACCATGGCTGACGTGATTGAGGGAGAAGACTATACTTTTTGGGGACAAATTGTCCAGCACTCCAAGTATGGGGAGCAACTGCAAATCAGCCGGTATGAACGCGCAAAACCAACTAGCAAGGGTTTGGTTAAGTACTTTTCAAGTAGCCATTTCAAGGGAATTGGTCTCAAGACAGCTCAGAAAATCGTGGATACCTATGGCGACAATACCATTGACGAAATTTTGCAACACCCGGAAAAGCTAGAAGGCATCGCAGGACTATCTGCCAAAAATCGCGAGGCTTTCGTCTCCACCCTCCGTCTCAACTACGGAACAGAGATGGTTTTGGCCAAACTAGCCAACTACGGCATTCCCAACAAACTAGCCTTCCAGATTCAAGATTTTTACAAGGAAGAAACCCTTGATGTGGTTGAAAATTATCCCTATCAACTGGTTGAAGATATCAAGGGTTTGGGCTTTACCATTGCTGACCAATTAGCGGAAGAACTAGGCATCGAAAGTCAGGCTCCTGAGCGCTTCCGTGCCGGTCTAGTTCATAGTCTTTTTCAGGCCTGTATGGAAACAGGGGACACCTATGTTGAAGCACGGGATTTACTAGAACAAACCCTTACTCTCCTTGAGTCTTCCCGCCCCGTGGAACTGGACCCCAGCCAAGTAGCTCAAGAACTCTCCTACCTGATTGAAGAAGACAAGGTTCAGCAGGTTGATACCAAGATTTTTGACAACAGCCTCTTTTTCGCTGAGGAAGGCATCCGCAGTCACTTGGTTCGTATCCTTGAAAAAGGAAAACAGAAGAGCCAGGATTTAGAAACCATTCAAAAACATATCGCTACTGTCGAAGAAGAGCTGGAGATTGAGTATGATAGCATTCAAAAACAGGCGATCTGCGACGCTATCCAGAACAAGGTCTTTATCCTGACAGGTGGACCTGGTACTGGTAAGACAACTGTTATCAATGGTATCATCGCTGTTTATGCCCTTTTAGAAGGACTTGATCTCGGGAAAAAAAGCAACCTACCGATTCTTCTTGCCGCTCCAACTGGACGAGCCGCTCGGCGCATGAATGAATTGACAGGCTTGCCTAGCGCGACTATACACCGTCATTTAGGAATGACAGGTGATGATGATACCAGTCATCTGGAAGATTATCTGGATGCCGACTTTATTATCGTGGATGAATTTTCTATGGTGGATACTTGGCTGGCCAATCAACTCTTCTCCAACATCTCTTCTAACAGTAAAATTCTCATCGTGGGTGACAGCGACCAGCTCCCGTCTGTCAGTCCTGGACAGGTTCTAGCTGACCTCCTTCATATTTCTTTGATTCCTCAGACTCGCTTGGAAAAAATTTACCGGCAAAGCGAAGAATCAACCATCGTCACCCTAGCTAGTCAGATTCGACAGGGCATCTTGCCAGCTGATTTCACCCAGAAAAAAGCTGACCGTTCCTACTTTGAAATCGCTAGTGGCCATATTCCTGCCACCATTGAAAAGATCTTAGGCGCTGCCCTCAGAAGTGGCATTCCTGCCCGTGATATCCAAGTTCTGGCTCCCATGTACCGAGGGACAGCAGGGATTGATGCTATCAATCAGCTCATGCAAGACCTGCTCAATCCACCACAAAAAGACCAACTCAGTTTTGAAGCTCCCCAGTGCCACTATCGCAAGGGCGACAAGGTCATTCATCTGGTCAATGATGCTGAAATCAATGTCTTTAATGGAGATTTAGGAGTCATCACAGACCTGATTCCTGGTAAATACACCGAGTCGAAACAAGACGAGATTGTCATTGATTTTGATGGCAACAAGGTCTCCTACCCACGTAACGAATGGTACAAGATTCGCCTGGCCTATGCCATGAGTATCCATAAATCACAGGGAAGTGAGTTCCCTGTTGTCATCCTACCGATTACCAGTGCTAGTAGGCGTATGCTGGAGCGCAATCTCATCTACACAGCCATTACACGCGCCAAAAGCAAACTTATCTTATTAGGCGAATTACAGGCCTTCGACTATGCTACCCAGCACATCGGAACTGCCCGAAAAACCTATCTGATTGAACGCTTCAGTGATTTATTGGATAATGTTGAAGAAAAGCAACCAGCTATCTCTGAAACAGCCACATCACGTACCTCTGAACAATCCTACATCCTAACCGAAGAAAACTGGGATAGCATCCCCGCCATGATTGGGATTACAGACGCAGACCTCAAAGAGATTTTTGGAAAATAGTGCATAAGAAAACCCACCAATTCAGGTGGGCTTTTTGTTTATGAATACTCAATGAAAATCAAAGAGCAAACTAGGAAGCTAGCCGCAAGCTGTACTTGAGTACGGTAAGGCGACGCTGACGTGGTTTGAATTTGATTTTCGAAGAGTATAAGATTATTTAACTGTTGCAGTGCTTGTAATCAATTCAACAGCTTTTTTGATTGTGATATCGTGTTTCAACATATCAGCTGAAAGCAAGCTTTGTACTTGAGCAACTTCCATGTTGTAGTCTGCTGCCAATTGCTCAACTTCTTTTTGGATTTCTTCTTCTGAAGCGTCAAACCCTTCAGCTTTCGCTACTGCTTCGATAACAAGGTTAGTCTTAGTACGTGACTCAGCTTCTGCTTGGTATTGATTGTGAAGGTCTTCTTGAGTAGTTCCAGTGATTTGGAAGTACATATCAGGGTTGATACCTTGACGTTGCAAGTTTCCAAGGAATTCGTTTACTGAACGGTGAACTTCTTCGTGAATCATTTCTTCTGGAAGTTCTACGATTTCAGCGTTTTCTACAGCTTTATCAATTGCTGCACCTTCAACTGCATCTTTGTAAGCTTCTTCTTTAGCAGCAGCCAATTCCTTGCGGTATTTTTCTTTCAATTCAGCAAGTGTTTCAACTTCTTCGTCGATGTCTTTTGCAAGTTCATCGTCAAGAGCTGGAACTTCTTTAGCTTTTACTTCGTGGATAGTTGTTACGAATTTAGCTTCTTTACCTGCAAGGTCTTCTGCTTGGTAGTCTTCTGGGAATGTTACAACGACATCAACAGTTTCACCAGCTGAGTGACCTACCAATTGGTCTTCAAAACCAGGGATGAATTGACCTGAACCAAGTCCAAGTGAGAAGTTTTCACCTTTTCCGCCATCAAATTCAACACCGTCGATAGAACCAACGAAGTCGATGACAACAGTGTCGCCGTTTTCAGCAGCAGCTTCTTTGATAACCAATTCAGCCAAGTTGTTGCGTTCGCGTTCGATACGCTCTTCAACATCAGCGTCAGTTACTTCTTTTTCTACATCAACTGATACTTCAAGGTTTTTGTAGTCACCCAATTTTACTTCAGGTTTTGTCACAACTTCAGCAGTGATAACCCAGTCTTGACCTTTTTCCATTGAAGTTACATCAATTTTTGGTTGAGCAACGACTTCAAGACCAGCTTCTTTTACAGCTGCTTCATAAGCGTTTGGCAAAAGAGCGTTCATAACGTCTTGGTAAAGTGATTCTTCACCAAATTTTTTGTCGAAGATAGGGCGTGGAAGGTGACCTTTACGGAAACCTGGAACATTAAGAGATTTCTTCACTGAGTTGAAGACACGGTCCAATTCTGGTTTGATTTGGTCTTGAGAGATAGTGAAAGTCAAGACACCACGGTTTGTTTCTTTGTTTTCAAATGATACAGACATTCTGTCATTTCTCCTTAAAATTTTTTAAATACAGTCTATTATAACATAAATGGGCGACTTTTTTCAAGTAATGACTGCGCTTTTCAATCATGCTGGAAGTATGGTTTCTTCTTGTTTTTCTTTAGGTTTCGAATATAATCTTATAAAAGATGTTTAGTGATGGCTGATTACAGTAAAAAACGAATCGCCCACACATCCCTCATTAGGCGATTCGTTTTGTATTATTTAACCACAAGAACCTTGTAATATTCATACTTATTTGGCTGTGTAATCTTAATTTTTTGACCATAGAAACCATCGATTTCTTTGTCAAAATAATCTGAAAATCCTGATGGCAAGCGTTTCATCTTAAGAACTTCTCCAGATTGGTCTGCATATACAAGGAAATGATAGTGGGTTGTAGACATACCATCATCGATCAATACAAAATAACCTGTTTTGAGCTTACCTTGTCCATTATCTAAATAGTATAATTTATTGTTATTGATGGTGAAGTCAGTAGATGGAAGTCTAAGTCGTACACCTGGGTCTTCTAGATAAAGATCATTACCAACTTTTTTGATTTCTGATCTAGTTGTCATCTCTGGAAGTGGTAATACTCTACGACCATCTGCTCCAAAATAATATCGACCTGGTAGATTTTGGAAATTACGAATAACAGCTTTAGGATCAATTTCTTGTCCTTCTTCTTTATTATCTACTAAAGCTAAGATTGTATTTGAAACTTGATCCCCATATTTGTCGGAAAACTTCTTGAACTCCGGTTTGATATACCAAGTGTTTTTATCCACGATAACATCAGTAAAGTTATTTCCGTCAAATTTTGATGTAATCAGATACTCATATCCATCACCTAAACGGACAATATCATCATTTTTATAAGGGCTATTTTGTAAAGTGAACATATGGCCATCCTTACTGAGAATATAGCCTGTCCCATCACTAGAATTTACAACTCTATCAGAGGCCATTGCACCTGATTGTTCAAAATAATACCAATTACCATTTATGAACACCCAACCTGTCATCATAGAACCACTAAAATGAAGATAGTACCAAGTAGACCCTTCTTTGTACCAACCTGTACGCATGGCGCCACTATCTGCGAGCGAATACCAAGTGTTGCCGTCTTTGAGCCAGCCTGTCTGCATTTTACCAGTGCTGTCGAAGTGATACCATGAGCCAGCATTTTGTACCCATTTATCCTTAGCTAGACTGCCATCTTGTGAAAGATTCCAGTCAGCACCATTTTTAACCCAAGTATCTGCAGCCTGTGCTTGGTTGATAGACAAAAGCAGACCAGCACCTACAAGCAGACCAAGAGTAAGTAATTTAGATTTTTTCATAACTATTTCCTCCTGTCATGAAAATTTAAAGTTGCTGTATGATTTTAACCTCCTTTTGGATTTTTTATATTTTATAATATATATGTTAATCTAAATATTTCTAACTCTATTTTACTCCCCTATAAAATGAATGTCAACAAATAACATAAAAACATTGTGAAAAAAATATTTTACCGTACTAGAACTACTTACTCACTTCTTGGTACTAAATTAAGTCATTTCTCCGATATTATTTTATATAACTACTAAAAATCCTCATGCCCCACCAAGTGGTGCTGGAAGGCATAGACTGCAGCCTGGGTACGATCGCTGACTTCAAGTTTGGCAAGAATGTTGGACACGTGGGTCTTGACCGTCTTGAGAGAGATAAAAAGTTCGTCTGCGATACGCTGATTTTCGTATCCCTTGGCGATGAGTTGGAGAACATCTCGCTCACGCGCAGTCAAGTCCTCATGTAGTTCTATGTGATTGCGGTGGTATTCGACCTTCTTGCTGACCTCTTGCTCAATGGCCAACTCGCCAGCAGCCACCTTACGGACAGCGTGAAGCAATTCATCTGCACTAGAAGTCTTGAGCATATAGCCTTTGGCACCAGCATTCAAGACAGGCATGATTTTTTCATTGTTCAAATAAGAGGTCACAATCAAAATCTTGGCATCAGGCCATTCTTTAAGGATAGCTAAGGTCGCGTCAATTCCATTCATCTCAGGCATGACGATATCCATGACAATGACATCTGGACGTAATTCCAAGGCCAAGTCAATGCCCTGAGATCCGTTGGATGCTTCACCCACAACTTCTACATCGTCTTGGAGGTCAAAGTAGCTTTTCAAGCCCAATCGGACCATTTCATGGTCATCTACTAGTAAAATTTTCATCTTTACTCCTTTATCATTCCTTATCGAGCAAGGGAATACGGATATCAACTGCCAGCCCTTGCTTGGGAGCTGTTAATAACTGAACCGTTCCTGCCATATCTTCAACCCGCTCCTTGATATTGCGGAGTCCATAACTCAAATCATCGAAGCTCCCCGACTGGAAACCAATCCCATTATCCACCACCTTCAGTTGCAATTCAAGATCCGTCTGATAGAGATAGACATCCAAACAAGAGGCCTGAGCATGGCGGAGAGTATTGCTGATCAATTCTTGCAGAATACGGAAGATATGCTCCTCGATTTTTTTAGGTAATTTCGTCACATTTTGCTTAAAACTAACCTTGAGATCACTCTTGTCCTCAAGCTCTTTTAAGAGGACTTGAATCCCTTCAACCAGACTCTTCTGTTCCAATTCAACCGGTCGCAAATGCAGGAGCAAGACTCTCAAATCCTTCTGGGCGGTTTCTAAAATAGCTGTGACACTCTGCAACTGGGTCTGCATCTTTTCTCTATCCAATTTCAAAGACTGCTGACTGACACCTGACAAAATCATATGGGCCGCAAACAACTCCTGACTGACTGTATCGTGCAAATCCCGAGCAATCCGCTTCCGTTCTTTCTCGATGATTTCCTCTTCCCGAGAAAGGCTGTGATTTTCAGCCTTTTGAAGAGCTTCTGTCAAGAGGTTAAGTTTACCTGACAAGGACTTGAAACTGGCATCCAAATCTGGATCTGCAAGCTGAACCACTTCTTGCCCTGCCAACAAACGCTTAAGATTAGCCTGCATTTTTCTTAGAGAAAGCTCTTCGACACCTCGCCAAAACAGAGCTAGGAGACAGGTCATGGACATGCTGAATACCAACAATAAAAAGACAAATTTTTCTGTTTTTTCGACATCGTGCAGAAAGATAGACCAGTCAAAGTCAAGGATTTCCAGCAAGCTGTGGGAGAAAAATAAGACAAACAGAAAGGAGGTGAGAGCAATGATTACATAAGCTTGTTTTTTCATCCTCTAACCACCTCCACATCCCCAATCATAGCGGTCAAGAAAATCTTGACGCTCTTGTTACTCTTGAGATAGTCTTTCGTTTCCTGATGATAGTGTTCATTGCGGAGAGCTCGCTTGGGCTGGTTGAAAAAAGTCAAATCACCATAGAGACAGTTAACGCTGAGACTGACTTCCACATCAACAGGTACAATGATTTTAGTCGTTCCTACCATCTTTCTGAGGATAATGACATTGTCATGATTGGTTAGGATGACCCTCTCCAGATGAATAGTGTCCCTACCCATGAGACGAAAGAGATTGATATCATCAAACTTGCAAGTCTGGTAGCTTGAAAAATGATGGAGATTGCCAAACCAACGATTTTTCTCCTTCTTAACCGTCACAACCTCTTCAAAAACCAAATTTGTCTGCTCTTTTTCCTGGTTCATCATCGGGTAAAGAAGAAAGAGACTATAGATGACCGCAACAAAAATAGCTAGAATCACAAAAGGATTGAGCATGACGATGAAAAAGAAAAGAATGCTTGCCACCACTAACAGAAGATTATTGCCCTCTTTACCAGTGTAATAGCGAATCAAAAGCAAAAAGAGGAATAGAATCAGCAGAAAACGCGAAAAATGCTCTGATACCATCAAAATCAGAGCTCCTGTCAAAAGACAGACTTCGATAAATAAAAAGATTTTAAATTTTCTCATAGTTTCATCCTCTCCCTTCTATTTTATCACAATTCAAAAAAGTCACCTCAGTCTGAGGATGGAAAAAAGGCGGTGGTTACGCCTTTTTCATCTGATCCTTTGCTTCTTTTAATTTTCCATATAGAAGATAGTCTACTTTTTGCAAATCTGCTATGGTGGCACAATTAAGAGCACACATAATCAAACGCAGATCGTCTTTCCAGCCTTGAACAATGTCAATCACTTCTTCGACTGTGTAGCTTTCAACCAATTCCAGAATTGTTCGTGACAGTCCTACAGCCTTGGCACCAAAGACCAAGCACTTAATCATATCTAGCGGATTGCGAACGCCACCACTGACCAAGAATTCAACCTTGTCTTTCCAGTCTTGGGCATTGAGAAGGGCTTGCATGGTAGACTGGCCCCATTGATTGAGATAATCACGCTGACCACTACGACGGTTTTCAATATAGGCAAAGCTGGTGCCACCACGACCTGACAGGTCAAAGGTTCGAACACCCAGATCATAGGCTCTTTCGATGGTCTTGGCATCCATTCCAAAGCCAACTTCCTTTAGGACAATCGGAATGGGGATTTGCTTGCTATAGTCTGCTAGATGCGATTGCCAGCTTCTAAACGTTCTTTCTCCCTCAGGCATGAGCAATTCCTGCATAACATTGACATGCACTTGCAAGAGAAGAGGATGCATCTCTTCTACAGTCTGAAGACCTAACTCGACAGGCTTGTCCAATCCAATATTGGTTCCAAGAAGGAGATTTGGATGATCATACTTGACAGAAAAAGAGTCATCTGCTGGATCTTTGAGGGCTACGCTATAAGAACCTGTCACAAACAAAATCCCACAGGCTTCTGCCACCTGAGCTAGTTTTTGATTGATTTCTCTTCCCTTATTACTCCCACCTGTCATAGCATTGATATAGAAAGGAAAGTCCCACTTTCGACCAGCAAACTCTGTGGAAAGATCGATTTCATCCAGATCATAAAGAGGCAAGGAAGAATGAATCAACTCCACCTCATCAAAGCTATTATAGGAACTTTTCTGCTCAAGAGCATAGCGGATATGCTCGTCCTTACGATTTGTCGTCATGTCCTATCCTTTCTTGATATAAGAGCTCAATCCCCAGATCGGCCCAGCGATTTTTTAGGGTTTCAGTTGATTGCTCATCAAAACTCAAGGCAATACCACAGTCACCACCACCAGCACCGCTACTCTTAGCAACAGCTTGCAAATCTTGACTGGCTTCTTTCAGCTGTCTAAGCGAAGTTGTGTAAATATCTGCGCTCAAGCCTTCTAAGAGCTTGCTGGCTACTTCTACTTGCTTGATCACTTTTTCGGTTTGCCCCTGCTCCAAGGCTTCTACCAAAGTAGCCACCGTTTCTTTTGAGGAAGTTAAAAAATTCTGATTGATATTTTGCTTGATTTGCTTGACCATATCACTAGATACAGCCACTTCCTTGGTCCATCCCACTAGGAAATCACATTCTAGGGTTGGTTTCACTTGTGAGATAGAAAAGCCCCAATCACGTTCCAAAACTGTCGCCAAGTTTTCTTCTTTTAGCCAAGCAGCTACCTGCTGGCGGTCAAATGACTGGTAGAGAACCAATTCCTCTGACACAATACAGGCAAGGTCGCCCATGGAACCATTGTCTCCTCGCTTGAGCAAGACAGCACTAGCCAGCTTAAACAAGAGATCTTGATTAACCGAAAGATCATATAGAGCAAGCAGAGCCTTGATAACCAAGACAACGATGCTACCGCTAGAACCTAGACCAAACTTTTTCCCTTCTCGTTCCATTTTTCCACGAATTTCTAGAGAAAAAGGTCGCAAGGTTTGCCCACGATAAACAAGGAAATCTTCCACTAAAGCAATCGTTTCTTGAATCAAGCTATAGTCAGGATTTGGCGTCAAATCCACTGCGAAATCAAACATATCCGAATAGATACGATAACTATCTGAAAAAGCAATCTCGCCCTTCATATAGATGGAGATAGCCTTTATCAAGGCCAACTGCCCTGGCTCTAAAATAGCATATTCACCTGCCCAATAGAGCTTTCCGCAAGTTTTAACAGCAATCATCTTGGCTCAAATCCTTTGTTTTTGACACAATCAAGCGATAACGTTGACCGAAGATTTCTGATAAATGCTCCAAGTCTTTCTCCTGACAGAGGACCTTAACATTGGGACCAGCATCCATGGTAAAGTAGCAGGCCTCTCCTTGCTCACGAAGCTGGCGAACAAAGTCCATAGCCTCATAAGAGGCATCCGTCAGATAAGAAAAGGCTGGACTAGCAGTCTTTGTCGTAGCATGCATAGCCAGGGCATTTTTCTCCGTTAATTCTCCAATCTTGGCAAAATCATTTTCCTTGAGATAAATCAGCATATCCTGATAATCCTTCTCAGACTGACGAACCCAGTCGTCAAAAGTCGTCGAGGTTTCCACACAAAGTTTCATCCCGTCACGGCTAGAGATTGGTTTTTTCTTGTCCTCTAGCACCAACATAATCATAGCTAGTTTCAAGTCTGTCTCTACAGGGTAAATTTCTCCACTATCCTTATCCCAGGCTCCTAGTGGCCCATAAAAACTCCGAGAAGAAGAGCCTGAGGCAAACTTAGCCTCCTGTGCCAACTGGTTCCGAGTCAATCCAAGCTTGAAATAAGCATTGCAAGCTTTGACCAGGGCGGACAAACCACTAGAACTTGATGACAAGCCCGCTGCGGTAGGCATATTGTTTTGAGTATCGATACGAACAAAACCTTCTCCAACTGGACGGTAGCGGTCAATAATCTTACTCATCTTAGCATGCTCAGCCTCATTTTGTAGCTGACCATTGATATAAAAGGCATCAGCTGTCGCATCCGTCGATAGAGATGACAAAGTCGTCTCCGTGTACATATTTTCTAAAGTCAAAGAAATACTGCTAGTAGCAGGCACCATTTCTTTTTCTTTTTTCTTTCCCCAATATTTGATAATAGCAATATTTGCGTAGGAACGTACTGTTACAGGCTCTCTATCCATGTCTTAACAGCTCCTTTCTCTTCTAATCTTTCTGCTAGTTCTTGTGCGTGTGTCAAATTGATTGCCAAGGCTATGATACAGCCTCCAAGCCCACCACCGCTCATCTTAGCACCCAGAGCACCATGACTAAGAGCCGTTTCAACTAGAGAATCCGCCTCTGGGCTACTAACACCAATTGCTTTTAAATGCAAGTGTGCTTTACTGAGGATTTGCCCCAGTCCTTCAGCATCTTTTCTTGTAATCGCTTCTTCTGCCTGCTGGGTCAATTCTCCCAAAGCATGCAAAAACGGTAGGGCATCCTTTCCCTTACTTTGAACCACTTGGATGGCTTCACGAGTGTGACCATAAACGCCTGTATCTGCAATCACCAAATAGGCGGATAAATCCATCTCAAGCTCTGTAAATCCTACATTCTTAATAAAACGAATAGGCTGGTCACTGAGACAGGTCTTGGCATCCAAACCACTAGGATTCATATGGGCAATCATCTCCGCCCTATTGACCAAGATTTCTAGTACATCATGAGGTAGTTCTGCCTGATAGTAGTCAAATACCGCACGAATGGCCGCTATGCTAATAGCAGCTGACGAACCCATTCCCCGTTTTTCAGGAATAGCCGAGTCAATCTCACAGCGAATGCAGGCTTCTTTGATATCCAAATACTCAAGCGAAGCATAAACTGCCATGGACAAGGTATCCTCCTCATAGAGACTCCAAGGACTCACTGCAGGAACTACCTTACAAGTCACCTCCACTTCCAAAAGAGGCAGGGAAATGGCAGGATAACCGTAAACAACCGCATGCTCCCCTATTAAAATAATCTTACTATGTGCCTGACCGACACCCACTTTTTTTATCATGTTTTCCTTTTACTAGACGAAAAAGACCGTCTTATTTTTTCATACAAGTATTGCTTCTCTCCCATCTATTTTATTATATTTTCACAAAAAAAGCGATTGTTTCCTTCACAATCGCTTCTTTCATTATCGAACCCATTCACCATTATAGTTGACAGAATAGCCATCTACAGTGGTATTCACTGCTAAAGCACCTGAGCTATAAACATAGTACCATTTACTACCAACCTGGAACCAACCAGTCACCATGGCTCCTGATGAACGGAGATAGTACCACTTGTTACCGAGGTATTGCCAACCTGTTTTCATATCACCATTTAGATCATCTAAATAGTACCAAGTTGAGCTTTCCTGATACCAGCCTGTTGCCATGGCACCTGATGAACGGAGATAGTACCACTTATTACCAAGGTATTTCCAACCAGTTTGCATGATACCAGTTTCTGGATTTAGATAGTACCAAGTTGAGTTATCATTGATCCAACCCGCACGTCTTTCACCCCCAAGGTAGTCTTTCCCTGAATAACCTATTTTTGCTAAGTAATACCAGTTAGACTGATCATAAAGCCAACCTGTTTTTAAAGAATGGTCTTGATCAAAGTAATAATTTGCTAATTTAAGAACTTCTAAGCCCTCAAAGCCTTCACCATGTTTTTTGCCAACATTTAACGAATCCTTAACTTCTAATTGTTTCCATCCAACAAATTCTTGTAGGACCCCATCTTGGTTAAAGTAGTACCACTTCGGTTGAAGGGCAATTTCGAAAACTGGTCGATTATCAAATAAATCATCACGATAACCTGTCCCAGGAATTTCTAAGTATTGCCAACCAACTACCATTTCTCCACTATCACCGAAATAGTAGGTTTTACCGTCTATTTTATGCCAATAGATTGCTTTATGGTCATCTTTTATATAATATTTTCTATTATCCTTATCAACAAACTGTCCACCTGTAGTATCCGCCAATACTGTACTTGTCGCTAGCAAACCAAAGAAAAAGATTGCTAATGCGATTTGCATCAATTTTTTTATTATTTTCATTAGACCTATCCTCCATAACTGATTGTAGCAAATACAAAATCGCATGTCAACATATAAAGAACTCATATAAAAAGCAGTTACATAACTGCAACTGCTTTTCTATTCTTGCATGGTGTAACCAACACCACGTACTGTTTTAATGTAGCTTTTTTGACCTTTTACATCAAGCTTGCTACGTAGATAACGGATATAGACATCCACGATATTAGTCTCTGTCGCACTTTCGTACTTCCAAACACTTTCCAACAACTGCTCACGAGTCAGAACTTTCTTGCTTCCCATGAGAGTAGCCAGAAGGTCATACTCACGACGCGTCAGAGCAATCATCTCTTCGCCACGATAAACGGTATGATGTTCTACATCCATACGCAGATTGCGGTAAGATGTTGGAACCTTCATCTGACTACAGTGTTGGTCGATGAAGTCCCGACCTCGGAAAATCGCTGAAATACGAGCTACCAGATTCTCAATAATAACTGGCTTATAGATGTAAGAAACGGCAAAGCGTTGGATTGTCTCAATCTGATCTTGCAATTCTTCGCGATGGTCCAAGACCATGATGACTGAAGCTGGCTTAGTCCGACTCAGCTTATCTGCAAAATCCTGGGCTGTCATATCCCCCAGATGAGCATTCAATAAAATCAAGTCATAGTCTGTCTGAAGAGCCATGGAGAGGGCTTTTTGCCCCTCCTCAACCTGATCAACTCGGTATTGCTCTTTTTGGAGTTCCAAACTTAAAAAATGAGCTAGATTTCGTTCTTTCTCAAGTAATAAAATCCGTTTCCCCATGGCAGACCTACTTATTTTTCGTCATACCAAGAGTAGTGGAAGGTCCCTTCTTTGTCTTTACGTTGGTAAGTGTGGGCACCAAAGTAGTCACGTTGCGCTTGGATCAAGTTAGCTGGAAGGTCAGCTGAACGGTAGCTATCAAAGTAAGTAATCGCTGCTGAGAAAGTTGGCACTGGCACACCAGCTTGAACAGCAAGAGCTACGATATCACGCACTGCTTGTTGGTACTTAGCAGTAACATCCAAGAAGTACTCATCCAAAAGAAGGTTAGCAAGGTCTGCATCACGGTTGTAGGCATCTGTAATCTTTTGCAAGAAACGAGAACGGATAATACAACCATCACGCCAGATAGAGGCGATGTCTGCAAATGGCAAGTTCCAGTTGTTTTCTTTAGAAGCTACACGCAATTGAGCAAAACCTTGTGCATATGAAATGATTTTTGAGAAGTAAAGGGCTTGACGGATCTTTTCAATCAACTCAGCCTTGTCTCCTTCAAATTTGAAGGCAGCTGGTTTTGGAAGAACCTTGCTAGCATGTACACGTTCTTCTTTGTAAGTAGAGATGTAACGTGCAAATACTGACTCAGTGATGAGTGACAATGGCACACCAAGGTCAAGTGACGATTGGCTAGTCCATTTACCAGTTCCCTTGTTACCTGCAGCATCAAGGATGTAGTCTACGATTGGTCCATCTTGACCTTCATCGTCTTTACGGCTCAAGATATCAGCTGTGATTTCGATCAAGTAGCTGTCCAATTCACCCTTGTTCCACTCAGTAAAGATTTCAGCCATATCTTCTGCAGAAAGTCCTAGCAAGTGTTGCATCAAGTCATAGCTTTCTGCGATCAATTGCATATCACCATACTCGATACCGTTGTGAACCATTTTCACATAGTGACCAGCTCCATCAGGACCGATGTAAGTCACACATGGTTTGCCATCTTCTGGTGCTTTAGCTGAGATTTCTTCAAGAACATCCGCAACCAATTCGTAGGCCTCTTTTTGTCCACCAGGCATGATAGAAGGACCTTCAAGGGCACCTTTTTCACCACCAGAAACCCCAGTACCGATAAAGTTGATACCTGAGTTTGCCAATTCTTCATTACGACGGATGGTATCTTTGTAGAAAGTGTTTCCTCCGTCAATCAAGATATCACCCTTGTCAAGGTGTGGAAGAAGGGCTTGGATAGTAGCATCTGTACCAGGTCCAGCTTGAACCATGAGCATGATACGACGAGGTTTTTCGATTGAGTTTACAAAACTTTCAACATCATAGCTTGGCACAAAGTTCTTTTCAGGATGGCAAGCAATCACATCTTCAGTTTTTTCTTTACTACGGTTGTAAATAGCAACTGTGTAACCACGAGATTCAATATTAAGGGCAAGGTTACGACCCATTACGGCCATACCTACGACACCAAAGTTAGCTTTTGTCATTTGACACTCCTCTTGTTTGATTTGTTTTATTTTATCATTTTTACTTTTGAAAAGAAAGAATTTTGTAACGACTGCTTAGTAGTCCAAGTCATCCGCATGACCAGCTCCATTTCCGACAAAGTAGCCTGTCTTACAGTTAAGGGTAAAGAGATAGGTTCCATCTGGCTTGTAGAGGTTGTAATAACCATTGCCGTTAACGATATTGACACGTTCAAGGATATACTGGTCTCCAGTGATATAGCCACGTGAACGTGAAGTCGCTAGAATTTGTTCCAAGACACCATCCGCAAAATCCCAAGCAGAGTTGTTACTATCATCAATAGCAGACTGATTATAGGCAACACGACTGGCACTTCTTTGAACAGCAACCCCTGCACTTGATACGCCCATATTGACTTCGCTACGAGAACTTCTAGTCTCATTTGAGGCAGTATTTGAGCTACTTGGGATTGTCTCACTGGTCGTATTTGAGCTTGCTTGACTAGAGCTTGAGCTACTAGTTTGACTTGAACTTGAGCTCGAAGTACTTGTTTGCTGGCTCTTACCAAGGCTGATAGCTTTATCTAGCACTTTATCAAGCTCCGTATTTCCAGTTTTAATATCTGTAAATTTAGCATCCGATTTGGCTTTGGCATTGGTATCCAAGACACCATCCACAATAGCTGGTTTTTCAAATTGTGCATTGACATCTTGAATGGCCTTGATTTGCGTTGCTAGACTATCATATTTAGATTTGGCAAGCGTATGTTCACGACTACCTTCCAGCTTATCAAGTAAGGTCTTGAGTTGACTTAGTTTATCAAACTGGCTATTTTTCAAGGCCGTTTTATTGCTGTCTGTGTAGAAGGCGTCATAAAGTGTATTAAAATCATCCACATCCGATTGATTGGCTGTAGTTGATTGAGAAGTTTCAATTTCCTTGGTCGAGCGATTCACTTGACGATAGACATAATAAGCACTGACACAGATAATCACTGATACAAGCGCTAGGACGGTCAAAATAAAGCCTTTTTTGCTTTTCTTTTCTAAGTCTTCTTGTTCCAGACGAGAAAGGTTTTGCTCCTCTTCCACTTCCTCAGTCATTTCTGTTGGATTTTCATCCTCTAGCAATAGAGGATCCAAGCCTTGCTCCTCATCATCCAGAGGCAAGGGTGGTAAGATGTCTTCAGAAGATGGAACTTCCTCCGAATAAGCTTCTGACTCTTCTACAGCCTCACGCATCTCTTGGATCAAGTCATCCAGACTTTGAGTTTCGACTAACTCCTCTTTTTTGTATTGGCGAGTCGCAAACTTATCTGCTTCGATTTCATCTTTGTGTTGCTTAACATACTTGTCCAAAATGGAATCTTCAGGCAAGACTCCTGCTTCCACTTCTTCATTTTTACGAATAGCTTGACCAACTGTTAGCTCTTTTGCTTCATCAAAATCAAATTGCGGTTCTTGACCTTCTTTTTTATGACGATTTCGTCTTTTCTTACTCATGAGTATCCCTTTCTATTTTACCTCTTGCCGTTTAACACGCTGACCAAAATATTGATACAGATCCACTTTCAAGGTTCCATTGTATAACTTACGTTTCTTATCCGCCTGACTACCGTACTTGGTCTCCAAGGCTTCATCACTAGTTAGGATAAACTTGCTCCAGGTTTTCAGCGGTGCAAATACTTGACCCATTTCAGCATAAAGCTTGGTAACACCTGCATCATCTGACAAACGTTCACCATAAGGCGGATTGGAGATAATCACACCATTAATTTTATCGGAACGTAAATCCTGCACGCGCATCTGCTTAAAGGCAATATCTCCTGCAACCCCTGCTGCCTGAGCATTGGCCTTAGCAATTTCCACCATACGAGCATCAATATCACAACCCATGATATCCAGTTCCAGCTCACGATCCACTTTTTTAGCCGCCTCTGTGCGCACTTCTTGAATCAAGCGATCGCTGACCCAGTTCCACTCCTCAAAAGCAAAAGAGCGACGAAGTCCTGGTGCCATCTTTCGAGCAATCATAACTGCCTCAATACAGAAAGTCCCCGAACCACAGGTCGGATCAATCAAAGGCTTGTCTGGATACCAGTTAGAAAGTTGCAAAATGGCTGCCGCCATGTTTTCCTTGATAGGAGCGCCACCCTTTTCCGTACGATAACCACGTTTAAAGAGGCTAGACCCTGTCGTATCAATCATGACAGTTGCCACATCTTTTAGAATAGAGACCTCAATCTTAAACTCTGGGCCATTCTCCATCAGAGGGACACCTTCTGGGCGAGCATAGTGTTTCTGCAATTTCTTAACAACAGCCTTCTTTGAAATTGCCTGCACACTTGGCTCATTGTGAAGCTTGGACTTAACACATTTGGCTTTTGAAATCGGGAATCGAGCTCCAAGTGGTAAATAATTTTCCCAATCTAAAGCGAAAACTCCCTGAAACAGCTCTTCAAAAGTCTTAGCTGGGAAAGTTCCTACGATAATTTTGATACGATCTGCTGCGCGAAGCCAGAGGTTGGTTTCGATAATCGCTCTCACGTCTCCTTGAAAACGAACACGACCATTTTCAACCTGACAATCATAGCCCAACTCTCGCACTTCACGACCAACGACAGCCTCAAGCCCTGCTGCCACAGTTGCAATTAAATTAAATTCTTTTTTCATGTTACAGTCTTGCAAGACCTTTCTATATGTCCACTTTAAAAAATGAGGTTGAGAAAATTTCTCAGCCCCAACCTATATGCAATTTTCTATAAGCCATGTTTTGTTCCAGAAGTGACTAGGACCACTTCCTTCGATAATCATCTGTCTACCACTAACAGCTCTAGCTGATAGCAGTCAGAATACTACGTTCGTTTCCGCGTACTCCATGCCCCGACCAAAATTTGGGTTGCTAGCTTGAGGGGTTTACCGCGTTCCACTCTCTCTGTTTCCAGAAAGACTCCGTCACTGTGGCACTTTCAAGCCTACTCTGGCCTATCCAAGGACTTAGCCATTTCAACTGCCGTAACGATTTCTCGTCCCTAGGCTTATGGTTTCGCCTAGCACAAACACTACAGGCATCACAGCCTGTGCTAGCATGGACTTTCCTCATGAGAAGCAATTCTCCTCACGCGATTATCCAAAAATTGCATGTAACAAGACCTGAATTACAAATCAGTATTGTCTAAAATTTGTTTACCGAATACTTCTTTTTCAAGACGATTCAAGCGTTTCAAAATATCAAAATTCGTCATAGAAGATGAAGCTGCCACATCAATTGGATCTGGGTGACTAGGACTTGGAGCCGAGCTCACTTGCGGTTTACGAGTTAATTCTTCCTTCAAATCCGCAATCTCCTGACGAAGTGACTTGACCAAGGCAGCATAGGTTTCATAATCCTTAATGACATCGTCTAAAAACTCATCAACTTCTACCTTGCTATAGCCACGGACTTCACGTCCAAACTCTTGTTCAAAAATATCTTTTGCTGAAAAAATAATACTTGCCATGTCTCTCTCCATTCTCGCTTGCTAGTATTATTATATAAAAAAAGGCAAACAAAAATCAAGGTCAAAGCTTCAATTTTCGGAAAAATTTTCAGCAAGTTCATTTAATTGATCAAATGTTAATCTCTTTATAAAATAGTCCTCTTGATTTTTCATCTTTTGGTAAAAATAAGCTAGTTTCGTTTCATTTTCTTCATCATAAAAAAGATAGGAACTAGTCGTGTTTTCCAGCAAAAACTGCTGGTAATCTCTTAACTGCCCCTTGTGTTCATAGCGAGGATAGGCATATTTGACAAAGTCTACCTGCTTAAAGCGGCTCAGTTTCATCTGATTGCCTTCATTCCAATTTTCCCCATGGGTTTCAAAAGCAAAAATGGTCGCCAACTGGAAACCGTACTCGGTTTTCATCTCCTGAGCAACCTCTAAAACCCAATATTCAAAACCCAAACTTCCTGTAAACACAAGCCAAGACACCCCATCTGCTGCCATAGCCTCTAAATCTTTACGTATTGCTTTTTTTATCAATTTAAGACGAGGATCCTTATCAGAAAACAAACCCAAATCAAAAGCAGAATAGCCTAAAACCAAAGCTGTAGCCATTTTTAACCCTTTCTGTGCAAATTTATGGTATAATAGAGTGATGTTATTGTACCAATAAGGAGAATTATGGTCAACTATCCACATAAACTTTCATCACAAAAAAGACAACCATCTCTTTCTCAACCCAAAAATTTCGCAAACCGAGGAATGTCTTTTGAAAAGATGATCAATGCTACCAACGACTACTATTTGTCTCAGGGCTTGGCTGTTATACACAAGAAACCAACTCCTATTCAAATTGTACGTGTGGACTATCCACAACGAAGTCGTGCCAAGATTGTTGAGGCCTATTTTCGACAAGCTTCAACGACGGACTATTCTGGCGTTTATAATGGATATTACATCGACTTTGAAGCCAAGGAAACAAAACAAAAACGTGCGATTCCGATGAAAAATTTTCATCCACATCAGATTCAGCATATGGAACAAGTCCTTGCCCAACAAGGAATCTGCTTTGTCCTTCTTCACTTTTCTTCTCAGCAAGAAACCTACTTATTGCCGGCATTCGATTTGATTCGCTTCTATCATCAAGATAAGGGACAAAAATCAATGCCACTTGGATATATTCGAGAATATGGATATGAAATCAAGGCTGGTGCTTTCCCTCAAATTCCCTATCTCAATGTTATCAAAGAACATTTATTAGGTGGTAAAACAAGATGAACAAACCAACGATTCTGCGCCTAATCAAGTATCTGAGCATTAGCTTCTTAAGCTTGGTTATCGCATCCATTGTCTTAGGCGGAGGAGTTTTTTTCTACTACGTTAGCAAGGCTCCTAACCTATCCGAGAGCAAACTAGTTGCAACAACCTCTAGTAAAATCTACGACAATAAAAATCAACTCATTGCTGACTTGGGTTCTGAACGCCGCGTCAATGCCCAAGCTAATGATATTCCCACAGATTTGGTTAAAGCAATCGTTTCTATCGAAGACCATCGCTTCTTCGACCACAGGGGGATTGATACCATCCGTATCCTGGGAGCTTTCTTGCGCAATCTGCAAAGCAATTCCCTCCAAGGTGGATCAACTCTCACCCAACAGTTGATTAAGTTGACTTACTTTTCAACCTCGACTTCCGACCAGACTATTTCTCGTAAGGCTCAGGAAGCTTGGTTAGCGATTCAGTTAGAACAAAAAGCAACTAAGCAAGAAATCTTGACCTACTATATAAATAAGGTCTACATGTCTAATGGCAACTATGGAATGCAGACAGCAGCTCAAAACTACTACGGTAAAGACCTCAATAATTTAAGTTTACCTCAGTTAGCCTTGCTGGCTGGAATGCCTCAGGCACCAAACCAATATGACCCCTATTCACATCCAGAAGCAGCCCAAGACCGCCGAAACTTGGTCTTATCTGAAATGAAAAATCAAGGCTACATCTCTGCTGAACAGTATGAGAAAGCAGTCAACACACCAATTACTGATGGACTACAAAGTCTCAAATCAGCAAGTAATTACCCTGCTTACATGGATAATTACCTCAAGGAAGTCATCAATCAAGTTGAAGAAGAAACAGGCTATAACCTGCTCACGACTGGGATGGATGTCTACACAAATGTAGACCAAGAAGCTCAAAAACATCTGTGGGATATTTACAATACAGACGAATACGTTGCCTATCCAGATGATGAATTGCAAGTTGCTTCTACCATTGTTGATGTTTCTAACGGTAAAGTCATTGCACAACTTGGTGCTCGTCATCAAGCAAGTAATGTTTCATTCGGCACCAACCAGGCTGTGGAGACCAATCGTGACTGGGGTTCTAGTATGAAACCAATCACTGACTATGCTCCCGCTTTAGAATATGGAGTCTATGACTCTACTGCAACTATAGTACATGATGTTCCTTATAACTATCCTGGCACTGATACTCCACTCTACAACTGGGATCATGGCTACTTTGGAAACATTACAATCCAGTATGCTCTTCAACAATCACGAAATGTCACAGCCGTTGAGACTTTGAATAAGGTCGGTCTAGATAGAGCTAAAACCTTCCTTAATGGTCTTGGTATCGACTATCCAAGCATGCATTATGCAAACGCCATTTCAAGTAATACAACAGAATCTAACAAACAATACGGTGCAAGCAGTGAAAAAATGGCTGCTGCTTATGCTGCCTTTGCCAACGGTGGAATTTACCACAAACCCATGTATATCAATAAGGTCGTCTTCAGTGACGGTAGTGAAAAAGAATTTTCTGATGCTGGTACACGAGCTATGAAAGAGACTACGGCCTATATGATGACCGAAATGATGAAAACAGTCTTAGTTTATGGTATCGGACGTGGTGCCTACCTACCATGGCTTCCACAAGCTGGTAAGACTGGTACTTCTAACTATACTGATGAAGAAATCGAAAAATATGTCAAAAACACTGGCTACGTAGCTCCAGATGAATCGTTTGTAGGTTATACTCGTAAGTATTCTATGGCTGTATGGACTGGTTACTCAAATCGTTTAACTCCTATCGTTGGAGATGGTTTCCTAGTTGCAGCTAAAGTTTATCGCTCAATGATAACGTATCTATCAGAAGATACTCATCCAGAAGACTGGACGATGCCAGACGGACTTTTCAGAAACGGGGAATTTGTATTCAAAAATGGAGCTCGCCCAATATGGACTGAACCCTCTACTCAACAATCCTCAACAGCTGAAAGTTCAACTACACAGGCAAGTACTACGGTTGGTCAACAACCCAATAATGCTCCAGCAACTGATCCTAATCAAGGACAAGCTGTTCAACCGACACAACCAGTACAACCAACGCCACAAAATCCACAAGTTCAACAGCAACCACAACAGTAAACGAAAAAATCCTGAGAACTCTAAACTCAGGATTTTGTCATTTTCAAAATGAAATACAGAGATCAAGTACATTTCCCCACAATAAAACGCATACGATCAAGGCTTTCATCACCTGACAATATGCGTTTTGCTTTTAAGGACTTTTTGCTCAGTCTCTTTTTATCTTATTTCACATGTTTTGCGAGTTCTTCTTGCGCTTTTTTATTGGATTCTGCTTTTTCTTTCATCCATTTTTCTTGAGCTTTTTGATATTCATCTGCAGTAACTGCCTTGTCTTGAAGTTCAAGGTATTTATACAAGACTGGGTCACTTGTACCTTTATTTCCTGACAATGCAAATGGTATTGTAAATGGTACCATCTTAGACAAGATTGGACGACCAGTTTTAGAAGTTGTTGGGATGATCAAGGCACTATCTGTCAACCAAGCTTGGGCTGCTGCGTATTTATCATATCGTTTAGCAACATCTGTAGTCTCATCACCAGCTTCAGTAACCAATTTTTCGTAGTCATATAGACCTACTTTTTTAGCAGCTACATTATCTTCCCCTGAGTCAAATCCTAAATATGTTTTAGTACTTTCTCCTACAGAAGGTTTGATAATATCAAGGTAGGTTGATGGATCGGCAAAGTCTGGACCCCAACCGACATTATCTGATAAATCCCAGTCTTCGCCAGCAGCATTTTCGGCAAATAGAGTTACATTAAGCAATTCATCTTTTTGCAATTGTTGGATATCAATAACGACATTATCAGTTCCTAAAGTTGCTTCCAAGGATTGTTTCATAGATTGGACACGTTGAACTTTTGTAGTTGCTGTCTGGTCAACAGGCATATCTAGGTGAATTGGGAATTGTACTCCCTCAGCTTGTAGGGCTGATTTGGCTTTGGCAAATTCTGCTTTAGCTTTTTCTGGATTGTAGAGACCATCTTGTGAATCTGCAAGATTGACATCCTTCCATTCATCCCCATAAGTCACTAATTTTTCTTTGACTATATCGCCAAAGTTCTTCCCATCTGCTTGAACAAATGTTGGTGGCACAAAGAGATTACGCAAGATTTTGCTTGCTCCAGTTTCTCCATTCAACTGAGAAGCATAAGCTGTACGGTCAAAACCAAAGGCAATAGCCTGACGGAAATCCTTGTTTAAGAGAGCTTTTTTAGTAGATGTCTTTTGTTCGTCGCTAGTCTTAGATGTGTGTTTATAAGATTGACGGTCAATATTTGTTCCTACTAAATAAGTCGTAGAGTCTTGTTGAGTATAGACAATATTGTCTTTCATACTCTTCTCAAGCTCTGCGAAACTTGCACTTGTTGGATAAAGACGAGCTGCTGTAAGGCTACCATCTTTAAAGTTTTCTGCTGGTTTGCTGGTATCTTGCCCATCCCAGAATGACAATTTGACCTTGTCAATATGCACATTGTCTTTATCCCAGTAGTTCGGATTTTTCGCAAATTCAACAGAGGATTTAGTTACAATGGATTTCAACAAATAAGGGCCGTTATACAAGAGACTACTTGGATCCGTAGCTTTGGCAAAATCATCCCCTTTTGAATTCAAAAACTCTTCATTGACTGGCGCAAGCACACCCATGGTTGTTTTAGAATTCCAAAAAGTTTCAGGTTTGTTCAAGGTGTATTGGACTGTCTGATCGTCAAGGGCTTTAATCCCGACTTGAGCAAAGTCTGTGATTTCACCTTTGGCATAGGCATCCAGACCTTTGATTGAATCCTGTACCAAGTAAAGGGCTTCTGCTTTCTTATCTGTTGCATATTTAAGTCCTGTTACAAAGTCCTGAGCCTTAACAGGAGCGTACTCTTCTCCCTCAGATGTATACCACTTGGCATCCTGACGAATCTTATAAGTATAAGTCAAGCCATCCTTAGAGACCGACCAGTCTTCTGCCATTGAGGGAATAAGGTTCCCGTATTTATCATTTTCAAGTAATCCATCGATCACATTACTAGTAATCTCAGAAGTTGCTGCCTTACCAGTTGTCAAATAGTTGAGATTATCTGGATGTGTCTCGTAGGTAAAGGCAAAGGTTTTTTCACCTTGAGCACCTGAACCCCCAGAACAAGCAGCTAAAACACCAGCTGCTAATAAGGTTACTCCCGCAAGAGCCAATACTTTTCTTGTTTTCATAGTCTTCTCCTTTGTTTTTTTATTCATTATAGACTCTTTTTCAAGTCCTGTCAATAGAATTTTCTGAATTTTAAGAGTTATTTGTTATATTTGATATATTCTGAAAAATAAAATTGTTCATTTATGCCAAAAAAAAGCCAACAGAAGTTCTCTTCTGATAACCAGAAAAGAATCTTGTTGACCTTACTTCTAAAAATCTTAAGTAGCAAAGATTCTAAAATGACAGAATCCTTGCATTATTGTCCCAACTCTTCCGCGACTACTTCCAAAGCCCGTTCAATGACCACATGCATGTCATAGTATTTATAATCTGCTAAACGACCACAGAAAATAACCTTGTCATTTGTTGCCGCTTCTTCCTGATATTTGGCAAAAATAGCATTGTTTCTCTCATCATTGATTGGATAATAAGGTTCATCTCCTCGTTTCCAATCAGCTGGGTATTCACGAGTAATGACCGTTTTAGCTTGTGTACCATACTCAAAGTGTTTATGCTCAATAATGCGAGTATAAGGAATTTCTCGTTCTGTATAGTTGACAACTGCGTTTCCTTGATAGTTTTCTTCATTGAGAACTTCATGCTCAAAACGAAGACTACGATATTCTAACTCACCATGTTTATAATCGAAGTATTGGTCAATCATCCCTGTAAAGACAACCTTTTCAGCAGAAGCTTCTAATTCCTGACGATTGGCAAAAAAGTCAAGACCAAGTTCTACTTCCACATCCTTGAGCATATTTTCGATGATGACGTTGTAACCGCCAATTGGAATACCCTGGTAACGGTCATTGAAGTAGTTATTATCAAAAGTCAAACGAACTGGTAGACGTTTGATGATAAAGGGTGGAAGGTCAGTCGCAGAACGTCCCCATTGCTTTTCAGTATATCCTTTAATCAATTTTTCATAAATATCTGGACCGATCAACTTGATAGCCTGTTCCTCTAAGTTTTTCGGTTCAACGTCCTTCATATGAGCCGTTTGCTCAGCAATCTTATTTTTGACTTCTTGAGGGGTTTTTGTCCCCCATATAGCATAGAAAGTATTCATATTAAAAGGTAGATTATAAAGGCTACCCTTGTAATTAGCTAGAGGCGAGTTGATGTAGTTGTTAAATTCAGCAAATTGATTCACATAATCCCAAACTTTTTTATTAGAAGTATGGAAGATATGAGCACCGTATTTATGAACATTAACCCCTTCTACATTCTCACAGTAGATATTTCCACCAATGTGGTCACGTTTATCAATAACTTTTACTTTTTCCCCACGCTTGGTTGCTTCATAAGCAAAAATTGCTCCCGACAAACCAGCACCAACGATTAGATAGTCGTACATAGTCTCTCCCTTATCATTTATCTTTACATCTCCTTAATTATAGTAAAAGAGAGAATCTTATACTCTTCGAAAATCTCTTCAAACCACGTCAGCGTCCATCTGCAACCTCAAAGCTGTACTTTGAGCTAACTTCCCATTTACTCTTTGATTTTTATTGAGTATTCGTTTCAATCTATTTTAGCACAAAACAAATCATTTCTCAGTTTTCAATAGCCGAGTGATTTAAAAAGACAAGCACCAAAACTGATATTTGTCTTTATGATTTTGCTTGAAAAGGCTATTTCTAACTATTTAACATGTTTTTCTGCTTCTTTTTGAGCTTTTTCGATTGCTTTTTTGCTTTCTTGCTCCCATTTGGTCTTAGCTTCTTCATACTGCTTGGTTGTCACAGTATCTTTTTGCAGTTTCATGTACTTGTAGTTATTGCCATCACCCTTGATGCCGACGAGTGAATACCCTCGTGTAAATGGTGTCACTTTGGTTACAGATGCTGTACCACCACTTGACATGGCTGACATAATCAGAGAATTGTCAATCATCCAAGCCTGTGCTTCAGCATATTTTTCATAGCGCTTGGCTACATCTTTATTTTCACTATCTGCATCTTTGAGCATCTTAGTGTAGGTATCAAGCCCCAAGCTAGCAATCTTAGCTTTATCTTCCTGGGCATCTAGACCAAAGATCTTGAGGTAGAACCCATCCTCTGCATTGAAAGGATTGAGATAGGTTGACGGATCTTGGTAATCACCTACCCAACCATCAAAGTTCAAATCATAGTCACGATCAGCTGGAGTCGGCGCTAAAAAGGCTACATTATTAAAATCATCTGTTGAAAGTTGCTGAACATCAATGACAATGTTATCAGCACCTAAAACTGACTCAAGGGTCTGCTTAACTGAGTTCATGCCTGTCACGGCATTTTTACTTGTCTGATCAACAGCTACATCCAAGTGAATTGGGAAGGTCACACCTTGACTTGCCAATTCTTTTTTAGCTTCCGCAAATTTTGCTTGGGCTTTTTCTTTGTTGAAATAGGCATCCTGAGCATCTGCCAGGTTAATACCTGACCATTCTGTGCCATAGTTGACCAATTTAGAAGCAACTACTTCTCCAAAGGTCTTGTCTCCAACTTGGACAAATGTAGGAGGCACCAAGGTGTTACGAAGGGTCTTGCTAGCCGCTTCTTCCCCATTTGACTGGGCAGAATAGGCTGTGCGGTCCAAGGCAAAGTTCACTGCTTGACGGAAGTTTTTGTTCAAGACAGCTGTCTCAGTTGACTTCTTCTGCTCATCTGTCGTTTTAGACGTATGGTTGTAAGCCTTACGGTTGACGTTGAAATTGAAATACCAAGAAGTCTTGTCCTGCAAGCTATAGATGATATTATCCTTATATTTCTCCTTGGTCTTGGCGAAGTTAGAACTATTTGGATAAACCCCAGCGATTGAATAAGCTCCACTTTCAAAGTTACGGATAGTCAATTCTTGGTCTGAACCATCAAAGTAAGCCAATTTCACATGTTCAATTGATACTTTGTCATGATCATAGTAATGCGGATTCTTCACATACTCAATAGATGATTTTGATGTGAAATCTTTTAACAAGTAAGGTCCACTGTAAAGAATGCTATCTGGAGATAGAGTCCCAAAATCTTTCCCTTTTGAATTTAAAAACTCTTCATTTACCGGGAAAAGAATACTATTGGTTGTTTTTGAATTCCAGTAAGGCTCTGGGCGTGCCAAAGTATACTCAACAGTCTGGTCGTCAATGGCCTTCACCCCAACCTTAGAAAAGTCAGAATCCGCTCCTGTAATATAATCATTCAAGCCCTTGATTGAATTTTGAATCAAGTCAATGGCCTGGGATTTATTATCCACTGCGTACTTGATACCTGTCACAAAATCTTGTGCCTTGACTGGGGCGTACTCTTCACCGTCAGCCGTGAACCATTTGGCATCTTTTCTCAATTTATAGCTATAAGTCAGACCGTCGCTCGACACAGACCAGTCTTCTGCCAAAGACGGAACTAGGTTTCCATGGTTGTCATTTTCAAGTAAACCATCAACTAGGTTGGTGATAATCGATGTATTATCAGCGTAGTAGTCTAACAAGTAGTTAAATGTAGTTGGGTTTCCACTAAAGGTTGATGAGTAAGTTTTTGTATCTGAACCTGATTGTCCGCAAGCAGCTAAAAGCAAAGCAGCCGCAAAAGTCAGGCCTGCACTAAGGACACGCTTTTTTGTAGTCATCTTCTTTCTCCTTTATGTTAGTTTTTGTAACATAGGTTTATTTTACCAAAATAGTGGAAATTTGTAAAGTTAATTGAATTTCTAGAATGAAAGTTTATAAACTTTAGGAATTAAAAAAACAAAGAATTTCTGTCTTTCATACAGTCCTCCCTTGTTTTTATACGATTTCAATTTTAAATTTTTCTGTAAAAAATATTTATAGTAATTCCACACAGAAAGCATCCCATGGAGCTAAGATTTGTTTTTCAAAGACTTCTTGAGCTAGGGCGTTTTCAATCAAGACAGATTTGACGTTTCCTTCTACTGTCATGTCTTGCTCTTCATTGGATAAGTTGGCCACAACTAGGAAGCGACGGTCGCCATCTTTACGGATATAGGCAAAGACCTTGTCAGCTGTTTCCAATAGTTCAAAGTCAGCTCGAATCAGCCAGCTATTCTCCTTACGGATTTGAACCAGTTTCTGATAAGTATAGAAAATAGATTCTGGATTTGCCAGCGCTTTCTGAACGTTGATTACTTCATAGTTTGGATTGACTGCCAACCAAGGCTGACCTGTCGAGAAACCAGCGTTTTTGCTCTCATCCCATTGCATTGGAGTACGGGCATTGTCACGTCCAATGACACGGATACTGTCCATGATTTCTTCCATCGAAACACCTTTTTCAAGAGCTTCACGCGCATAGTTAAGGGATTCAATATCTTCTACTTGGTCCAGCGTTTCAAACGGATAGTTGGTCATCCCAATCTCCTCACCTTGGTAGATATAAGGAGTTCCTCTCATGAGATGAAGTAAGATTGCAAAGGCTTTGGCAGATTTTTCGCGGTATTCTTGGTCATTTCCCCAGATTGATACGATACGAGGAAGGTCATGATTGTTCCAGAAGAGCGAATTCCAGCCATCCTCAACTCCTAACTCTGTCTGCCATTTGTTGAAGATTTCTTTTAACTTAGCAATATTCAGTTCTTTTTGATAGTGCCACTTAGGTTGCCCTTCCTGATACTGAAGACCGATATGTTCAAACTGGAAGACCATAGACAATTCTTGTCCCTTTGGATCTGAGTAGAACTTAGCAATCTCTGGAGTTGCTCCCCAGGTTTCCCCTACTGTCAAGAGATCCTGATCTCCAAAGGTCGCTTGATTCATTTCCTTGAGATAAGGGTGGAGCATAGGACCATTATTGACTACTTTCTCGTCAGGAATTTTCCCAATCATGTCAATGACATCCATGCGGAAACCGCCAATCCCTTTATCAATCCAGAAACTCATCATCTCATAAATTTTCTGACGAAGTTTTTCATTTTCCCAGTTGAGATCAGGCTGTTTCTTACTGAAAAAGTGAAGATAGTATTGACCTGACTTTTCATCGTATTCCCAAGCAGAACCACTAAAGATAGAATCTAGGTCGTTGGGTTCATCCCGCCAGATATAGTAGTCTCGCTCAGGGCTGTCGGGATTTTCACAGGCCTCGACAAACCAAGCATGCTCATCTGAGGTATGATTGACCACTAAGTCCATGATGATACGAATATCACGCTTCTTAGCTTCCGCGATCAGTTGGTCCATATCTTCCATGGTCCCGAAAATAGCCGCAATCGCTTGATAATCAGCAATATCATAGCCATTATCATCCATAGGACTGTCATAAACTGGAGAAAGCCAAATAGCTGTAATCCCCAGCTTGGCTAGATAGTCTAACTTACTGGTAATACCTGGCAAATCACCAATTCCATCTCCGTTGCTATCCATAAAGCTCTTAGGATAGACTTGATAAACCACGGCATTGTGCCACCATTTTTCTTGCATCTTCTTACCTCATTATTTTAATAATCTATAGTCTATGATAGCGCTTTTTAGAATTTTGTGCAAGCGTTTGCCTAATCTTTTTGATTCCTTTTTTGACTCCATAGTTTCCTAACTTCCAATTTTTTATTATAATAGAGGTCAGAGGTAAAAAAATGAAAAAACAAGCTTTTAGTTCTGAACAATATTTGAATCTACAACGCGACCACATTTTGGAGCGCATTAACCAATTTGACGGCAAGCTCTACTTGGAGTTTGGTGGCAAAATGCTAGAAGATTTCCACGCTGCTCGTGTCCTTCCTGGTTATGAGCCTGACAATAAAATCAAGCTCTTACAAGAATTGAAAGAGCAGGTTGAGGTTGTGATTGCTATTAATGCTAGCAATATCGAGCATTCCAAAGCACGTGGTGACTTGGGCATTTCTTATGACCAAGAAGTTCTTCGGTTGATTGACAAATTCAATGAACTGGGAATTTTTGTTGGCTCTGTTGTCATCACACAGTACGCTGGTCAACCCGCTGCAGATGCCTTCCGCAACCAACTTGAGAAAAACGGAATTGATTCTTATCTTCATTATCCAATCAAAGGATATCCGACGGATATGGATCACATCATTTCTCCTGAAGGTATGGGAAAAAACGACTACATCAAAACCAGTCGTAACTTGATTGTCGTAACCGCTCCTGGACCTGGTTCTGGAAAATTGGCAACCTGTATGTCCAATATGTACCACGACCAAATCAATGGTATCAAGTCTGGCTACGCTAAATTTGAAACCTTCCCAGTTTGGAATCTTCCCCTTCATCACCCAGTCAATTTGGCCTACGAGGCTGCCACAGCTGACCTTGATGATGTCAACATGATTGACCCTTTCCATCTTCAAACCTATGGAGAAACCACTGTCAACTACAACCGTGATATCGAGATTTTCCCAGTGCTCAAACGTATGTTGGAACGTATCCTAGGAGAGTCTCCATACGCTTCTCCAACAGACATGGGTGTCAACATGGTTGGTTTCGCTATCACAGATAACGAGGCTGCCATTGAAGCCTCTAAACAAGAAATCATCCGTCGCTACTATCAGACTGTTCTTGATTTCAAAGCCGAAAAAGTGGGCGAATCTGCTGTCAAGAAAATCGAGTTGCTCATGAACGACCTCGGCATCACACCTACAGACCGTAAGGTTGCTGTCGTTGCCCGTCAAAAAGCAGAAGAAACTGACGGACCAGCTCTAGCCCTTGAATTACCAAATGGGGAAATCGTCACAGGTAAGAACTCTGAACTCTTTGGCCCTACAGCCGCTGCTCTTATCAACGCCATCAAGAAATCAGCTGACATCGCTAAAGAAGTAAAACTAATCGAACCTGAAGTTGTTAAGCCAATCCAAGGTCTTAAAATTGATCATCTCGGTAGCCGCAATCCACGCCTTCATTCAAATGAAATCCTGATTGCACTTGCTATCACAGCTACAGAAAATCCTGATGCTGCTCGTGCTATGGAAGAACTTGGCAACCTCAAAGGAAGCGAAGCCCACTCAACCATCATCTTAACCGATGAAGACAAGAATGTCCTTCGCAAACTAGGTATCAATGTAACCTTTGACCCTTACTACCAATACGACCGCTTGTATCGCAAGTAACGATTTCAACCTCTCCACCCTCGGAGAGGTTTTCTCTCTGTCTCAGGAGCCGGCTTTATGTTATAATGAAATTAGAAAACTGAAAGGATTTACCATGTCAAAAGAAGTTATTGTTGAAAGTTTTGAACTTGACCACACTATTGTTAAAGCACCCTATGTCCGCTTGATTGGGGAAGAAACAGGGCCAAAAGGAGACATCATCTCCAATTATGATATTCGCTTGGTGCAACCAAACGAAGACTCTATCCCTACCGCTGGTCTTCACACTATTGAGCACCTCTTGGCAAAACTCATCCGTACCCGCATCGACGGCATGATTGACTGTTCACCATTTGGTTGCCGTACAGGCTTCCACATGATTATGTGGGGGCGCCACACTAGTGCCGAAATCGCGGCCGTTATCAAGGATTCGCTCAAAGAAATCGCTGAGACTACTACTTGGGAAGATGTCCCTGGAACAACCATTGAATCTTGCGGAAACTACAAGGATCACAGCCTCTTTTCTGCTAAAGAATGGGCGAAACTCATCTTGGAACAAGGAATTTCAGATGATGCCTTTGAGCGTCATGTGATTTAAATGTAAAAGGAACCAGTTTTTTCAGCTGGCTCCTTCTTTTTATTCTCAAAATCTTGGCTTATACTCAATGAAAATCAAAAAGCAAACTAGGAAACTAGCCGCAGGCTGTACTTGAGTACGGCAAGGCGACGTTGACGTGGTTTGAATTTGATTTTCGAAGAGTATTAGGCTTTTTCACGAATAACTAAACCACCATCTTCCATATCTGCTTCCAGATGTTTGGCATCTAGGTGATCCAAGTGGAAGTCTGTCACCTTATCACGAATTTCTTGTTCAACCACGCGACGGAGAGGGCGAACACCCATGACTTCGTCATAGCCTTCTTCTGTGATATAGTCCTTAGCCGCTTGACTGACTACCAAATCAATGCCTTTCTTAGCCAAGGTTTGGTTGACTTCAGCCAACATCAAATCCACAATCTTAGAAAGATCTTCCTTGGTCAAGTGTGAGAACTCGATAACTGCGTTAAAGCGGTTGAGGAACTCTGGTCGGAAGAATGGTTTCAAACGATCCATCAATTCTGGTTTATCCGCATCTTCTGTCAAGTTGGCTTCATAACCAAATCCAGCATTTGAGGTCGCGATAATGACAGTGTTTTTAAAGTTAACGGTATTTCCTTGACCATCCGTCAAACGACCATCATCTAGGACTTGAAGGAGAAGGGTAATGACTTGAGGATCAGCCTTTTCAATTTCATCCAAGAGAATGATAGAGTAAGGATTGCGACGCACACGTTCTGTCAAGGTATTGCTATTGTCATCATAACCCACATATCCTGCTGTTGTACCAATTAGCTTAGAAACAGCTGTGCGGTCACTGTATTCAGACATATCCAAACGGATGATCGCATCCTTAGTTCCAAACATATCGAGTGCCAATTGCTTAGCAAGTTCTGTCTTACCAACCCCAGTTGGTCCTACAAAGAGGAAGCTACCAATTGGGCGATTACCTTCATCAAAACCAGCACGGTTACGACGGATAGCACGAGCTACCGCTTCTACCGCCTTGTCTTGGCCAATTACCTTATCTTGCAGACGATGAGCCATATCTTTCAAACGCTCGATGTCTGACGCTCCCATTTGTGACACTGGAATACCCGTCATTCGTTCTACAGATTCAGCCACATCGTTGACACTTGCAGTCACTTTCATATCTTCTGTGTGGTTTTCGATTTTCTTTTCCAATTCTGCAATGCGTGTTTTATAGTTTAGAGCTGCTTCAAAATCTTCTGCCTCAACAGCTTTTTCTTGCTTGTCTTTTTCTACCTCTATTTCACGTTCAACAGCATGCACATCTGTTACTGGATGTTGAGCTGCCAAGTGAGCCGCCGTTACATCGACAAGGTCGATAGCCTTATCTGGCAAGCTACGTTGAGGAATATACTGAACAGAATAATCCACTGCTGCTTTCAAAACTTCGTCTGGCAAGATGACATTGTGGTGTTGTTGATAGAGGTCACGAATTCCTTGAAGAATTTTAAAAGTATCCTCTGCTGAAGGAGCATTGACCTTGACTTCGTTGAAACGACGAGCAAGAGCAGCATTCTTCAAGATGGTGTTACGGTATTCATCCTGAGTCGTTGCCCCAATCACTGTCAATTCTCCACGAGAGAGAGCTGGCTTGAGAATATCCGCAAGCCCTTTAGAACCACTGTCTCCACCAGTGCTACCAGCACCGAGAATTTGATGAATTTCATCAAAGAAGAGAATGATATTTCCCACTTCTTTTACTTCATTGACTAAGTTTTGAACGTTTTCTTCAAAGCTACCACGGTATTGAGTGCCAGCCTCAAGGCCTGAAATATCAATGGAAATAATTTCCTTATTCTTAATAGCAGCTGGAACATCACCGTTCACAATGGCTTGTGCCAAGCCTTCGACAACTGCTGTCTTACCAACACCTGCGTCTCCGACTAAAACAGGATTGTTCTTAGTACGGCGTGAAAGAATTTCAGACGTTTCTTGAATTTCCTTGTTTCGTCCGATAACAGGATCCAACTTGCCCTCGCGAGCTTCTGCTGTCAAGTTTCGACCTAGTTTAGCAAGGACACCGTCTTGTTTCATACTTGAAGCCTGTTGTGGCATTCGGCCATCAACTTCTACATTTCCTGGCAATTGACCCGTTGCACGATAGTGAGCAAATTCCTCAGGTGTGACTTCACGTCCATTAATCAAGTAGCGACGATTTTCAGAACTATATCCTCGCATACCACCCATCAATTGGTTAAATAAATCATCCATGTTGTTAAAATTATTAAAGTTGTTGTTCATACTCTGTACCTCTTTTTGTTATTTATTATTACTGATATTGACTATCTTTGACCTTTGTTTTAAAAAATTTAGATTAGCTAAATCGCTACTCTAGGTACTATTTCTGGTTTTTCTTTTTCAAGCAGGAGTAGACTATCTTTACTTCTGAAGATTTCTAGATTAAACATAGACCCCACCTCTTTCTATTTTACTTTAAATAATACTCTTCGAAAATCTCTTCAAACCACGTCAGCTCTATCTGCAACCTCAAAACAGTGTTTTGAGCAACCTGCGTCTAGCTTCCTAGTTTGCTCGTTGATTTTCATTGAGTATAAGTGTTCGAGTAAGGCTTTCATTTACCTTACGTTCATAATATACTACATTGGTCAGAAAAGGTCAAGGATTTTGACTTTGATTGACCAATGTTTTTTATACTCTTCGAAAATCTCTTCAAACCACGTCAGTTCTATCTGTAACCTCAAAACAGTGTTTTGAGCACTTCCTAGTTTGCTCGTTGATTTTCATTGAGTATAAGTGTTCACGTAAGGCTTTCATTTACCTTACGTTCATAATATACTACATTGGTCAGAAAAGGTCAAGGGATTTGACTTTAATTGACCAATATTTTTAAAAAAGCAAAAACACCCTGAAACATCAGGGTGCCATTCTTACATCAAATATAAAATTGCTAGGGTCAGGAGACTTGCTAGAAGCCCCACTCCCCAAAAGAAGAAGTCAACCTTCCACTCGCTCCAAGGATTTCCTTTACCAGACAATCCTCCAAGCTCAAAATGGTGATGTACAGGCGTCATACGGAAAATACGTTTACCACCTGTCAGTTTGAAATAACTTACTTGCATCATAACCGAAGTTGTTTCAAAGACATAAACAATTCCGATAATCAAGAGAGTCCATTCTTGGTGGAGTGCCATAGAGATAGCTGCCAGCATTCCACCGAGAGCTAAACTTCCCACATCCCCCATAAAGACCTTAGCAGGCTTATGGTTAAAGACAAAGAAACCAAGCAAACCACCGATCATAGCAAGAATCACTAGAAGGATATCCATCTGACCTTGCACATAGGCAATAACTCCATAGGCAGACAAACTAATCACAACGGAAATACTAGCTAAACCGTCAATACCGTCTGTCAAGTTGACTGCGTTTGAAAAACCGACTAACCAGAAAAGAGCGAAGATAATATAGAAAATCCCTAGATGCACTTGGTAACCAAAGACAGAAAGCATATCTCCACCGCGCTCATAGAAAAGGTAGAAAATGACGCCACCTAGAATCTGAAGAGCTAATTTCTGTTTGGGATTAAGGCCCTCATTGATTTTACGAAAGACCTTGAGAAAGTCATCTAAAAATCCGACAAGTCCATAAAGGACCAAGATGAACAAAATCATTCCGACATTATTAGTCAATTGTTTTGCAAAAAGAGCAAAAAGGAAACTCACCACAACTGCAGCAATGAGGAAAACAAGTCCCCCCATAGTTGGCGTCCCAGCTTTTGCCTGATGCTGTTTGACATCCTCATGCATCTGCTGGCCTGTAATTTGCGCCTTTCTATAAAATTGGATAAAGGCCGGAATTCCTACTAAAGTTAGTAAAAATGTCACAATTCCAGCACTAATAGAAATAAACATATTAGTCTCCTAAAGTTAATTTAATTTTTTTAATGTTTTTGATAGCTGTATTAGTCCGAACATCCTGCTTCTGAACAACGGAACCTGAACCTTCAAATTCCAGTTCAATATCCAACCATTTAGCAAAGGTCTCGGCAGTCTCTTTTTTCCAGCCATACATGTCTGGAATTTCTTCTACCTTATCCGATAAAAGGAGAACTTGTTGGTTTGGTGCAAGATTGGTCCCTTCTTCTACAGAAGTCTCTTTAATCTTTGTTCCAGTACCTACAACGATTGGTTGCACAATATTTCGGCGTAAGGCTTCCGCCAACTCACCAGGTGAAATATCCTTGATGCTAGGCATTGCATAAGAAGATTCTGTCGTAACTTTATCTAAATTTTTGGCTGGAGATTGAAGATTGAGAGATTCTTTCATAGCTGAAGCCCGCTCCAAGATTGGGGTGGCAAATTCTCCCAACTGGATACCTGAATAATGCTCAGGCTGTTGAACCGTTACATACAAGATAAAATCAGGATTTTCAGCAGGATTCATAGTCACAGCTGAGAAAATATAATTGGTAGAACCAACCAAGTATCCTCCATTTTTCTCATCAGCGATTTGAGCCGTACCGGATTTAACTGCTACATTTTGTCCAGGAACTGTTATAATTGGCTTTCCTGTGTAGTGATTATACATAGTTCCATATAGAGGGTCCGTCCCAACTAAGATCATGTGATTTCGAGTTGTGCTTGCTGCCTCTTTGGAAACAGGATTTCCTACTATTTCTTTTTGTGACTTACGTACAGACTGATTGTTAGTATCATAAATAGCACTTATAAATTTTGGCTCCAGCATAACTCCATCATTAGCAATAGCTGTAAAGGCACGAAGCATTTGTGTTTGTGTCACTGAAATTCCTTGCCCAAATGAGCTTTGAGCAATACTAACAATATTATCAGCTGGAAGTTGACCAGCGTATTCATCTGTCAAGCCAAAGCGAGTTGGAACCCCAAATTTAAAGCGTTTTAGATAATCCAACCAAGTAGCATCTCCCATTTTTTGTTCAAGTAGACTCATTCCAACATTACTGGAGTGAGCGAAACCTTGTAAGAAAGTCATCATCCCACCAGTAGTCAAACCTTCATTAACATCCCAATCTCGAGTCGTCGCATCCGCTATTTTGAATTCACTGCTATTGAAGTATTCTCCACTTGGGAAGGTATTATTATCAATAGAAGAAGCTAACGTCATAACCTTCATGGCTGATCCTGGTTCATAGTTACTTTGATAAAGAATATCACGCCAAACAAAGTCCTCAGTGATTCCTTCTTTAGTATCTGCATTAAAGGTAGGTCGTTGGGTGGTAGCGAGGATTTCACCGGTCTTTGCACTGACCAAGGTCGCGGTCATATACTTACCTTTTACTTTTTCTAGAAAGGCATCCATCTGAGTTTCCATGAAAGATTGTAGCGGACTAGACAATGTTGTATAAACATCCTTGCCATCTACCGTTTGTTGGGAAACTTGTTCTGTTCCAGGGACAATATTACCCAGACGATCTTTTTCATAGGTAATAATACCGTCTTTCCCTGCAAGAATACTGTTCAAGGAACTCTCCATCCCAGAAGTTCCCAGCAAACTCTTGCTACCATCCTCATTTTCATGAAGTTGGGCTAAGCCAATAAAGCTAGAAGCAAATTGTCCATTTGGATAGCTTCTGTTAGGGCTAGTTGTAAAGTCAATCCCTTCCACACTAGCATCTTTCAAATCCTTTTTAATAGCCATCATATTGGCATATGTAATCCCATTTCCTTTTGCACCAAAGGAAACCTGGGTCAGATTTGGTTGAGCTAATTGCTCTTTCACATAAGCTTCATCCATATCCAAATACTTATGGAAGACTTCAGCTACCTTATTAAACTGCGAATCCTCTACATAAAGAATTTTACCCGTTGCTGACTTGTATTTTTTATCAATAACAGCATAGACGTTATAAGAGGTCGCATCTTCAGCGATAGGCACTCCATTTCGGTCATAGATAGTTCCGCGTTTGGCAGGAACTGTGCGAGTTGTTTGGTGAACTTTCTTAGCCTCTTTTACTAGATCCGTTCCAAATTTACTACCACTCCCGATAATAACAGCAAAATTGACCAAAAAGACAGCGAAAAGTACGACAGCTAACAAGCTGATGTACTTCCCCACTATTTTACGGTTTTCTACAGGAGATTTACGGTTTCTAATCGCAAATCGGGTTATTTTTTCTGTCCACTTCATATCTTACTCCGCTGATCGAATATTCTCATTATTCAATTTTAAGTCCTTAGAATTTGCGATTTCTTTCAAACGTTCTGCACGTAATAGTTCATTGACCTCTTGCTTGGCATCGTCCAATTCGGTCTTCTTTTCCTCTATCTGCGCATTGATTTTTGTCAAATCATTCTGCACTTGCAAGAGCTTGGTCTGCATAAAAATAATACTAATGGCTACAATAAGAGTGGTTACAGCAATGGAAAAGTAAAAAGCTTTTTCCACACGCGAAAACCGTTTAAGTTGCATCTGTAGTATTTGACCTGTTTTTTCCATTCTTTCTGCCATCTTTTTTCCTCTTACTTGTGAATTTTTCTGGCCACGCGCAACTTGGCTGAGTGCGAGCGGTTATTGGCTTCTAATTCTTCTGCACTTGGCAAGATTGGCTTACGGGACACCAATTCCATCTTAGGCTTGAGATCATCTGGGATGAAGGGCAAACCTTTGGGAACTTCAACCGTTGAAGCTTCCTTGAACAATTGCTTGGTCAAGCGGTCTTCCAAGGAATGAAAGGTAATCACTGAAATTCTACCATCCAGAGCCAACATATCCATAGCCTGCTGGATAGATTCATCCGCCGCTCCCAGCTCATCATTGACTTCAATTCGAATAGCCTGGAAAATCTGCTTAGCAGGATGCCCCTTCTTCTTGAGTTCCTTGGCAGGTTTGGCCGACTTGATAATCTCTGCCAATTCAGTCGTTGTCTCGATTGGCTTGACTTCACGTGCCTGTTCAATCTTACGCGCAATCTGTTTAGAGAATTTGTCCTCGCCATACTTAAAGAAAATACGAACCAAGTCATGATAGTCATAGTGGTTCACCACTTCATAGGCTGTCAGACTAGCATCCTGATTCATCCGCATGTCCAGTGGCGCATCCTTTTTATAAGAAAAACCACGCTCACGCTGATCCAATTGAGGACTAGACACTCCCAAGTCATAACAAATTCCATCAATTTCCTGAACACCAGCTTCGCGCAAACGTGCCTGTAAATGACGAAAATTATCCTTGATAAAGGTTACCATCCCTTTTTCGATATAGGGTGCCAAACGTTCCTGCGCATTGTCAATGGCATTCTGGTCCTGGTCAAAGGCATAGAGATGGCCCTTTTCACTTAATTTACTTAATAAATATTCGCTATGGCCCGCTCCACCCAAAGTCGCATCAACGTAGATACCGTCAGGCTTTACGTCGAGCATATCAATCGTTTCGTGGAGTAAGACCGTTACATGATGAAATTCTTTTGTCATATCTTATCTATTTTACCACAAATCTGACTAGCTTGCACTAGTCAGACAAATAGGCCAAAAACAAGTAAGATTTCTTTAAGAAATATGTCAAATATGCTTGACATTCGCTCTATAGAAGAATATAATATAGTCAAATATATACGACACAAATCAGAAAGGAGAAGAGATGAATCGTGTGAAAGAATTTCGCAAGGAACTGGGCATTTCCCAGCTCGAACTCGCCAAGGATATCGGTGTCTCGAGGCAAACCATCAATATGATTGAAAACGACAAGTACAATCCAACCCTGGAACTCTGTCTCAATCTCGCCCGCAGCCTCCAAACTGACCTCAACAGTCTCTTTTGGGAGGATAATTTTTAAAAAAGGAGCAAACATATGAAAAAAGAAGCCTTCACTGAAAAACTCATCAAACGCACATACGGTATTTCTGGTCCCCTTGATGAACACAAACGACGCGAGGCTGATCGTATCGGCAATCAAGTTTTTATCATCCTCTTTTATCTGATGACGTTTGGAAATCTCATCCCCTTTGTCCTCGCTTATAAATACCCGCAAATTGTCGCTATCGGCTATCCTATTGTGGTATTCGGCATTTCGATGATTTCTGCTTTCTATGTGCTCTCCCAAACCAAAAAAACAGGGATTACAGCTATTGATCCAGATATGCTGAGTGAGAAAGAAAGCAAGCAACTACATTACCCTGGTCTGAAAGCAGGTTTGTTCTTTGGTCTATGGATGTTTTTTATAACTCCTCTTCTCGATATACTCATAGGTGAAGGTCAGGACTATTTTCATTCTCTTCTCACTATAAGAAATGGTGTATCAAGCATTCTCGGTTCTATTTTCTTCGGAGCGAGCATACAGTTCCTCATCTCCCGTCGCATTGCAAAAACTAAGAAAAATCAAGATGAGGATTAGGAGGTGCCCTATGAAAAAAGAAAAGAAACAATCACGTTATCCTGGTCTGAAAGCAGGTTCGATTTATGGAACAGTGATATTTTTTATAATTCCACTAACAAGTGAAAATCCAAATTTTATCAGTTCTCTTCTAAATACAAAACATATTTTTAAAACTATACTGGGAGCTTTCTTTTTCGGAGTGATGATACATATTGTCGACTCACTTCGTATTGCAAGAGCTAAAAAAGACCAGGATTAGGAGGTGCCTTATGAAATCACTAGTAACTTTACTTACCTATCATCTTTTGTTCAGTTCTCTGCTCATCTTCATCATCATTTCAGGGGACTTACCAATCAGAGAGATATTCCTCGTGCTAGTCTTTTTTCCAGGACTTAATAAAGGACTAACTTATCTAAAGATTAACTCCCCAAAAACACGCATACTCAACTTAGCACTATACTTTATAATTCTATCTTTTCCACAACTGATGCTCGTCTCAGGCAATTGGAACTATTATTTACTGTTGACTATCGCTAGCCTTTCTTCTATCACTTATCTTTATTATCTCTATCAACTCGTTAAAGAAGTCAATCAAAAACCGCTCATTTAGGAGGTTATCAGCATGAAAAAAGAAGACTTAACCACTCGCCTGCTTCTAAATCTCTTTCATATCCAAGGTCCTTTTGATGAATGCCGGCAAGAAATTATCTATAAGGCTTGTGCCCGTTCTATGGTCCAAATCGTTTATTCTTCCTTCTTTCTCTTCTTGTTTTATCTATTATTTGGACGCTTCATAGAGGTCGTTCGCTATGCCATGCCCTACGTTTACTCTGGACTCATTTTTTTCATTACCTTAAAAACTCAAAGAGCCGTCAAAGAACTCCACTTGGAAAAAGATGACAAGTCAGAAATCATCCTCAAAACCTACAGCAAAGCCCAAATCAAATTCCGAAGCTGGATTGTGTTTATCGGTCTTCAGATTGGTTTCTTTACCTTACTCATCTTTCATAAGGTCTTCGTTCAGCAGATGTCCCTTTCAGATTTTGGGAAGTTGCTCATGCAATTTGATAAAAGTGGTCCTTTCCTAATGTATGGCCTGATTATCGGCAGCATTTTTGGAACCCTGACCTACGGATTTCTATCACTACAGGAGGAGAAAACTCCTAAAAATACCAAACAGAAAGAGAAAAGCAATCAATGACTTCACTATACGATTTTTCAGTCTTGAACCAAGACAATCAAGAAACTCCCCTAGATGCTTATCGTGGCAAGGTTCTCTTGGTTGTCAATACTGCTACCGGATGTGGTTTAACGCCCCAGTACCAAGGACTCCAAGAACTCTATGACCGCTATCAAGATCAGGGATTTGAAATTTTAGACTTCCCTTGCAATCAGTTTATGGGACAAGCACCAGGCAGCGCAGAGGAAATCAACAGCTTCTGTAGCCTACATTATCAAACCACCTTCCCACGTTTTGCCAAGATTAAGGTCAACGGTAAGGAAACAGATCCTCTCTATGTTTGGTTGAAAGAACAAAAATCCTGGCCCACTGGGAAAACGAATCGAATGGAATTTCGCTAAATTTCTCATCGGTCGTGATGGGCAGGTCTTTGAACGCTTCTCTTCAAAAACAAACCCAAAACAAATTGAAGAGGCCATACAAACTCTACTATAATTTCACAATCTCACTATGATTAGGTTTCTTTTAGCCTAATGAATAGTGGGATTTTTTGATGGGCTTTGACTTAAATAGAAAAACACCCCATGATATGAAACATGAAGTGTTGTAAAGTCTATGTTGTAGGTGCTTATTTCAGATTTTCAATGTGACCAATGATAACAAATACCATACCGAAGCTTCATATACACTAAACAAATGACTTTCTAATTGTCTCAATTAGTTTTGGCTAGTAAATATCATTTCCAACAAACGCCCTCTCAATTCCTTATCCTGATGATGCAAGATATTCATTAACTCATGAGAATTTTTGGCATTGATGAATTGATTTAACAATCTATCTTTTAATTCATATGGAAGAGAAGCCGTCTTTAGTAGTCTAAAAACTTCATCATTTAGGAATGTCCTTTTATTATCTTTCCATTCAAATCTAGCTGTATCATTCTTATTTGGCAATTCAATTATAGACACATTCGTTCCTTTAAAATGAATTCTATGTTTTCTATTGCTTGGAACGATACTAGAATCTCCTTGTAATGCTAACTCTACCATTCCCATTTCCCAATCGATTGATAATCTTGTTTTATATCTTTGACCATTTTGATCTTCAATCATTTCAAAAGAATGTTGCTTGCCTGGGAATACATACCAATCTACAACTTCAGGTAAATCAACACCCATATCTATCTCAGAACCAACCAAGGGAATGATTGCACCACTTTTTGCAAACACAGGCATAGTCGAAATGTCTCTATAAACACTTAACTTCACACCACCTGTATATTTTTTCTCTGAAAAGAAGTCATACCATTCACCTTCAGGGAACCATACATCCACTTTTGCAGATTGGAATGCCAAATCCATCTTTTCTACAATGGGAGCCACCATCAGTTCTGTTCCAAAAAAGTATTGATTTGGAACATTATAACTCTCATCATTCTCTGGGTAGAAATAATACATTGGGCTGATTAATGGGGCACCTTCCTCATGTATCTGTACATTCATGGTATATAGATATGGAATCATCTGATGTCTCAAACGAAGGTATTTCTTCATAATCTTAGATGTTGTTTCTGAAAAAAACCAAGGTTCTTTACTATTAAAAGGACTTCTAGAACTATGTAATCGAGTTATCGGACTAAAAACGCCAAACTGTAGCCATCTAGTTTGTAGCTCTTCGTCATAATCTCCCAGCATGTGTCCACCGATATCATGACTCCACCAACTATAACCGATATTTGATGCTGTTGCTGTAAAATAAGGTTGAAATCTTAAGGAATTCCAACTAATAATAGTATCCCCTGAAAAACCAACAGGGTAGCGGTGACTACCAGGACCTGCATATCTTGATAAAATCAAACCACCTTCTGAATGTTTACAACTATCCTGATAATGATAATGGTTTAAAAGCCACAGTGGATCCAACATGCCTTGAGTCCCTTGTTGCCAGTCAATCCACCAAAAATCTACTCCCTGCTTTTCTAGCTCATAATGAACATCTTTAAAGTAGGATTCTCTAAAAGAGGGATTAAAAAAATCAAAAATAGCAGGTTCTTCAAGTTCTACATTTAACCCCAATCGTTTGGCGACCCGAGGATAAACTTCTTCATAAGCCCGTATACCATCAGCAGGATGGACATTTAAAGAGAGTTTTAACTTTCTATCATGAAGTTGTTGCAATAACTGTTCTGGATTAGGTATTAAGTTTTTATTCCAACTATATCCTGTCCAGCCACTTCCAAAACGAGCTGGAATGTCAGTTATATGCCAATCCATATCTAACACACCGATAGATAATGGAATTTTCTCTGTTTCAAATCTGTCTATTAAATCCAAGTATTCATCCGACGTATAAGGCCAATATCTACTCCACCAATTCCCTAAAGCATATCTTGGTAACAAGGGTGTTGAACCAGTCAAATGGTAAAAGTCTCTGATTGCTCCTCTATAATCATGCCCATAGGCAAAGAAATAGAGATCAATTTGATTTTCTCTCTCAATATAACCAGACTGTTCATCCCAAATAAATCCTTGAGAATCATCCAATAAGGCTATACCATTTCGGCTAATAATTCCATCTTCTAACGAGATTGCTCCATCTGCCTTATCCAGAGTCCGAGCTGTTCCTTTTAACGTTTCAATAGATTCACCAAAATACCAGCGACTACCATATACGGCAAAATTTCCTTTTAATTCTATAAATAAATTTTCGGCGTTAAATTCTCCTTTATTAAAGTGCAGATGAAAATAGTCCGTCATAATATCTAGTACGTTTGATGTCTCGATATAATCTAACGAAACTTGGCCAAAATCTCTATTATAGATAAGTTGTGTAGTTCTATCCTCAAAACTTCCAGTTTGAGAGTACTCTAACCTTACTAACTTGTCTGTTAATACAGAGATTCGATAAAACTCTCCCTTAAAAATTTTCAATTTGTTTTCCTCCTTTTATGGTAGCATAAAAACAGAACGCACCATTTTTGATGCGTTTTTCGTTATTCTGAATGCAATGTTCTATCTATTATATCTATGACAAATAATAGTCAATTGAAAAAATGTAGTGGACAAAATATCTTTTAACAAACCAAGATGTTATTAAAGAGTTATCCCTTTTCAACCTTTCTAAGCTTATGTAGTTGTGAAACAAACTACTTTTAAACTATTAACTATCTATCAGTAGCAACTCATAACTTGAAAAGAATTTTTTCAAATAACTTCGTTAATTTAGTTTTGTCTCCATAAACTGTACCATCCATATATAAATGATAAATCTCATCATCATCACCGATTGATATTTCACATTCATAACCTTTCATTAAAGCTAAAGAGCGAATAACCTCCCTCTGCGTTCTACCGTTTCCCTCACGGAATGGATGAAAATAATTGAGATTATCTAAAATTTCGACCAATAACTGAATGACTTCTTTTCTACTATTAGCATTGTCATGAAATCTATCTATCAAATTATTAAGGTAAGTGAGTGCTGTATCGAAAGACTGAATCGGCATAAAAGCATTACCACTTTTTGAAATATTGACTTTTCTAAATTCACCTGCCCAATGATACATATCTTCAAACAAAAATTGATGAATTTTCAATATATCTTCTACACTATAAACTGGGATAGGATTGATAAATAATTTCAAACTCTTACTAGCAACCATACGATATTCAAGATCGCGTGCTTTTTGCTCATCTCGTTCTTCCTGCTTATTTCTTAGAACTGAAGAATCTGGATAGGTATATAAATTATTCGGATCAATATAGTCATAAGAATCATAACATTTACGCTTCATTAAGCCATCCCCAAAGCAAGAGCTTCATCTCGTAATTTTTCAACATCACTAACCGTAGGTCGCCATCCTTCAATCATATTTGTACTTAAAGCATACCAAACACTCTTAAAAACGGAGCGGTTTTCAAAAGCTACTCCCATGATTGTCATCTTTTCTTTATCTATATCTAAGGACATATACTACCTCCTTTAGTTACATTATACCATGTTTCTATGTAATTTCTTTTTCATTTTTAACTAATGTACTGTAATCATTTTAGTCATTTTAAAAACGTTTTAAAATTTTTTAGGTTAATCATAATTTTATTTTAAGCTATAAAAAACATCAGGAATGATCAGCTTTAATCACCTAACTTATTTACAAATTCTCTATACTTTCTTGCCAGAATCATTAATACTATATATAAGCAAGACATAGAGCGACTATCAAGGTCTGGATTTTCGTCTATTCTACTAATTTCATAAAACAATTGATACGTTGAATTATTCTTTAGAAAATTATCGCTAAACTCCGTTACACCAATAATAGTAACTCCCTTTGCATTTAATTTATTTATAGTTGTTTGTATCCCTTTAGTATTTCCACTCAATGATGTAATTATCACTAAATCATCTTTATTCAAATTATCAGCTAGCATGGAAAAATTCGTTTCCCCTGAAACAAGATAATTTGGACGATGACTTAAGAATAATTCATTTGACAACTCTTTCGTAAAATTGTTTTGAGTGAAACCAGTGGCATACAATATTACTTGGGAAGCTTCATAAATTTTTTTTAAAATGGGCAAAAAATCTAATTCTGTAGCAAATCGAAATGTTTTCTGTATATCCATTTGTAATTGAGATAACAAGTCTATTTTATCCACTGATTTTGTTTTAGAGATTGAATCTTGAATCGAATATCTCATATCTGTAAAACCTCTAAAACCAATCTTCTTCGCTAATCTCAAAACAGTGCTTTTTGAAGTTAATAAAAGTTCTCCTACTTCTACTATCGTTTTTGATACAATTAATTCTTTATGTTGAACAATGAACTGCAACATCTCTTTTTCACTCATTGTTAAACTATCATAGTTAACTTCAACATGCTGTTCAAAATTCATTTTTTCATCCTTTTTATTTACATCATTATTTTCAAAATCGGTGTTGTTATTAAAAGTGCATATCCATTTGAAAATCCTATAAAACAATTTAATTCTATCATAAACAAACATAGAATTAAAGATAAAACATCTTCTTCATAGATTATATACATCCGAACTCATATTTGATTGAATTAGGCTTCAATAAATAAGTTAGTAGAAGAAACAAAATCAAAAAACGCACAATATCAAGTTTAGAAAAATTTGATATCATACGTTTCCTCATGAATAGATTTTATAAATTCCCTATTTCAATTGAATTTTGCTCTAGTATTTAAACTTAATAGTATTAGCTCTCACTATACTCGACAAATAGGTTCTATTCAAAGTTTTGCAAAAATCTTTATTGTTCTATTAAGAAAACTTGAGCCTCAAAAGGTTTCAATTCAAAAAATTTTGGAAGCTGTTTAAGTTCTGATTCATAATTTCCAATTAAATGTTTTACTTGACGACCAATCAGTTTCGATGGCACTTGCGAGGTAGTAGGTTGTTTAGAGAATGAACACACAATTAATAAAATTTGTTTATTATATTCCCGTACATAACTAAAGACATCACTATCTTCTTCGTTTATCAATTCATACTTCCCATGAATTATAATTGGGTAATCACGCCTCAAGCTGATTAATTTTTGATAATAATAAAAAATTGAGTTTGAATCTTCAAGACAGGCTTCTGCATTTATAGAAGAATTGTCTGGAGAATACTGTATCCAAGGGTTTCCACTTGAAAAACCATATCCTTCTTCTTTATTTCCATTCCATGGGAACGGTGTTCTCGCATTATCTCTAGATTTTAAATAAATTGAATTATTTATATAAGATGAAGATTCACCATTTTCCTTCATAAGTTCATAAAAATATTTAGTCTCGATATCTTTGTAATTCTCTACAGAATCAAAATGAACATTCTTCATCCCCAACTCTTCACCTTGAAAAACATACGGAGTTCCCTTCATCATATGCAATAAGGTAGCTAACATCTTTGCTGACTGTACCCTAAATTCACCATCATCACCAAATCGAGTGACAGCTCTTGGTTGATCGTGATTACTCCAGTATAGTGAATTCCACCCTTTTTCTAACTTCAATTGCCACTCTGTTAAAACTGATTTTAAATCACTTACTTTAAAGCGTATATCTGAGAACTTACCATATCTACCATAATCCAAGTGCATGTGATCAAAATGAAACACCATATTCAATTCTTCATTTTCGGGCAGAGTATACTGCAAAGCTTGATCACTGTTTGTATTTGGAGCTTCACCAACTGTCATTACATTATATCGGCTTAGAACTTCCTGATTTAGTTCATGTAAAAACTCATGAACTCGTGGGCCATTTGAAGCTCCTACATAATAAGATTTAGTGTATGGAACTCCATCCGGTGCGTCAGGATAGTCCTGCCTTTTACTTATCAATGTAATGACATCCATCCTGAAACCATCAATTCCTAAATCAAACCATTTGGTCATCATTTTTTGAATTTCTTGACGTACCGTTGGATTTTCCCAATTTAAATCTGGTTGTTCCTTGGCAAAACAATGTAAATAATATTGATTTCGTTCTGGAACATACTCCCATGCAGATCCACCAAAAGTGGAACCCCAATTATTAGGTTCGCTACCATCTGGCTTAGGAGCTTTCCAAATATAGTAATCAGAATATGGATTATTTTTATTTTTTCTAGATTCAATAAACCATGAATGCTTATCACTGGTATGATTCACAACCAAGTCAAGAATAATCTTTATTTCTAATTTATGAGCTTCTGCTAATAATTCTTGAAAATCTTCCATTGTCCCATAAATTGATAGGATTCTTTCATAATCACTGATATCGTATCCATTATCCACCAATGGTGATTCATAGATAGGATTAAGCCAAATAACATCAATTCCTAACTTATGGAGATACGGTAATTTTTCTTTTATTCCATTCAAGTCTCCTACACCATCTCCATTTGAATCCTTAAAACTTTGAGGATAAATTTGATAAACAACACTATTTTTCCACCAAGCATCTGCCATCACTCATCATCCTCATCAGTCACTTGATTATATATATCATTCACAAAAAGTAATTGATTCTTTGCTTCATCAATAGACTTTCTAATTAAATCTTCAGATAAATCTTCGCTTTCAATAGATAACAAAAGCGTCATAATAATTGGTAAATTCATCCCTGTTACAAGAAACAAATTTCTTTTGCTCATATACCTAATAAAAGTTTGGTTCACCGATCCACCAAGCAAATCTGTAAAAATCAGAACTTTTTCGTCAACGGGATAACTTTCTAAAAGTTTTGAAATTTCGTCTTCAATTGGCTCATTATTAATATAGGCTGCAATTACATCAATTTTTCCAATAGATGGGATTAAGTACTCTATAGTATCCTTCATCCCAGTTGCAAGATGATGATGACTTGCAATAATAACTTTTGTCATATTTTCTCCTTTTAATTAACTGATAAAATGCCAAAGTAAGACAGAATTAAAGATAGAATAATAATTCCAAAAATAATTTGAATTACGGATAACTTCTTATTCGCTAACAATTTGTAAACTAAATAAGTCATCACTGCAGGTAATAGCGCTGGCATGATTTTATCAAGAATATCGTCTTGAATTACTAGTTTAACATCTCCTGTAGTAAATACTGTCGAAATCTTCATTTTAACTACAGATGGGATTAAAGCTCCAACAACCGTTAAACCCATGATTGAAGCAGATTCAGTAAAAATATTTAATTTTTCACCTAATCCGGTTATCAACTTCAAACCAGAATCATATCCGATATCAAATAATTTAAATCGGAAAAATAGGAAGAAAACATTCAAAACTAACCAAATTATTGCACCAATTGGATTCCCTTCTAATCCCATATATGCTGCAATTGAGCCCATGATTGTTGGATATAATACCCAAATTAAGGTATCACCTACACCAGCAAGTGGTCCCATCATACCAGTTTTAAAATTTTGTACCGTATCTAAAGATTCAACACCATCTTTTTCTTCCATTGCTATACTTGCACCTAATAAGATATTAGCCATCCAAGTAGTAGTATTAAAATACTTAAAATGATTATTCAATGATGCAACATATTCATCATCATTTGGATAGATTTTTCTTAAAACTTTATTTAATCCATAAACAACTGCTGGTCCCTGTTGATTCTCATAATTAAAAGTGTTACATGCCATAAACATATATCTGAACGCGGCATTACGAATATCTTTTTTTGTTATTTTTTGTTGTACATCATTCATCAAAGTCATCTCCAAATTCTTCAGCTCCGGCAACTGTTGAAGAGACAACAGTTGATACATTTTTATTCATAGTAAAATAGTAATATGCAATGGCAAAACCAGCAAGAGAAATTCCTAAAATTGGTAAATTCAAATATGCTGCAAAGATAAAGCCAACAATAAGCATGCTTAAATATTTTTTAGTAGGCATAACTTGTAATAGAATCGCGATTCCGACAACAGGTAGGATACTACCTGCAATAGATAAACCATTAGTGAACCATTCTGGTACACTATTCAAAATTACATTTACAATTTTATCTCCAAAAATGACACAAAGAGCTGTCGGAATTGCGGTTGATAAACCAAAAATAACCGGTCCAATCCAAAAAATTCGATTCATCTTAGCAAACTTTTTCTCATTAGCTGCCTTCTGAGCTGCGTGAGTTACATATGTATTAAGTATTTTTGCTAAAACATCCAACTGAATACCAAGCATTCCAACAGGAACTCCCACTGCTAAAGCTACAGCTTTTGCAGACTCTACATTACTTGTTGTTTTAATCGCAATAAAACCACCTACTAATGCTGCAAGACCCCAGTTTGGTACGGATGAACCACCAATATTTGCAACACCTAACGCCATTAATTGGAATGTTCCACCAATAATCATTGCTGTTTTCATATCTCCCATAATAATTCCAACAAATAACGAAACCATTATAGGAAACCAAGTACTTAGTACCAATCCTTGTTGATCTAGTACTACCCAAAACGACAATAAAATAATAAGTAAACCTTGAATCACTTCCATAGTATCATCTCCTATTTAATATACTTTTCTAAATTTTCCTCTGGATCAGAAGGAACAAAATGGAATGTTACATCAACACCAAGTGTTTTTAATCTTTTCAAATCAGCAATTTCTTTTTCATTGACAGAGACCATCTTCTTAACTGTTTTTTTTCCTTCACCATCAAACATTATTCCAACGTTGACCTTTGGTATCTTTACTCCACCTTCAACTAATGCCACCAATGTTTCAGGTTCTCGAACAATTAGTAAAACATTATGATTATCATACTTGCCATCTGCAAAATTTGTAATCGCAGTATCTGTATCAATAATTGACATTCCAGTTCCTGCAGGTTTACTCATCCTCATAGCAGCCTTTTGGACTTCGTCCTTACTTACTTCATTATCTACTACCATCAACCTTTTGGCCTTTGTAGCCCCCGCCCATTGTGTTACCACAATACCATGAATCATGCGTTGATCAATTCTCGCTAATACTACTGACATATAGCTTCTCCTTTTTTTAAGTTATGATAGAATTATAAAACACGAAAACGCTTAACACAAGATGTTATAAGCATTTCGGGAGATGTATTGAAAAGTTGGGATAAGTAGCAAATTAGTGAGAAGTTTCCCGACATAAGGAATTTATGTATCTGTTATCTTTTTCTTTCATTTGATTATTAGTATTCAAGATAAAACTGTCTAACAAACTATTTTATAAAATAATTTTAGTCAATCAAAAAAATTTAGGACATTTTTAAATCATAACACCCATCTAACGGGTGGTTTGCACCGAGGCTAGAAGCCCAAATTGCCAAAGGATGGAATAAAAGCCTTAGAGTTTTATTAAGGATAATTATAATCTTGATTTAGCTGATAGAACTAACCTCCAGGGGCATTTCCCCGAAATGAGAACATAATCATTTCTAATTTATATCCAATGGCTGTTGGTGGTTCACTTATCATAATCATAAAAAGTAGGCGAAAAATACGAACTACTGTATCACAAAGTTGATGTAATAGTTTAACAACAAACGCACAGCTACTTCATGTCAGTTCAAATGATTTTATTATCGTCATTTTCTATTCTGAAGATATTATTTCTAGATATTTAAAAATAACAAAACAAATAGCGTATTATTTCTAAATATTTGAAAATAATGTCTATTTGTATTATACTATCTTTGAGGTATCTATTTATGAACTATATTAAAAGACCACATTATTTAGATTTTTTAAGAAGACATCGTGACCGTCAAATCATTAAGGTTGTGAGTGGAGTTAGACGAGCTGGTAAATCTGTTCTCTTTCAACTCTATAAAGAAGAGTTACTAGCAACTGGGGTAGACGAGGATCAGATTATATCCATCAATTTCGAAGATTTGAGTTACTATGACCTGCGACATTTTCAAACATTATTCGCTTATATAAAAGAGCAGTTAGTTGGGGAGAAAACATACTATATCTTTTTAGATGAAATTCAACATGTTGAAAAATTTGAACTAGTTGCAGATAGCCTATTCATCCTACCAAATGTTGACCTCTATTTGACTGGATCAAACGCCTACTTTATGAGCAGCCAATTAGCAACAAACTTAACTGGTCGGTATGTTGAGATAGAGGTTCTTCCTTTATCATTTGAAGAATACCTATCAGGTCAATCTCTCTCAGAGAATCTGAATACAACAGAAATTTTTAACAATTATCTCTTTAGTGCTTTCCCTTATTTATTGCAAACATCATCTTACGCTGAAAAAATTGACTATCTCAGAGGAATATATAACTCCATACTGTTAAATGATATTGTCACTAGATTGGGAAATCCAAATCCTACTATTATTGAGCGCATTGTTCGAACTCTTCTCAGTAGTACAGGTAGCTTAATATCAACAAATAAGATTCGCAATACCCTGGTCAGCCAAAATGTTTCAATATCCCATAATACTTTGGAAAATTATTTGACGACTTTGACAGACAGTTTACTTTTTTATTCCGTTCCACGTTTTGATGTAAAAGGCAGAGCATTATTACAACGCTTAGAAAAATACTATCCCGTTGATTTAGGTTTACGACATCTCTTATTACCAGACCACAAAGAAGACATTGGACATATCTTGGAAAATATTGTGTATTTGGAATTGAGACGTAGATATTCACAAGTATATGTTGGTAATTTAGATAAATATGAGGTTGATTTTGTTGTTGTAACTGATCTTGGTCACTACGCTTATTATCAGGTCAGTGAAACAACACTTGCTCCAGAAACACTAGAAAGAGAACTTAGACCACTAGAAGCCATTAAAGATCAATTCCCAAAATATCTATTAACAATGGATACGATTCAGCCAACAGCAAATTACAATGGTATTGAGAAGAAAAACATTATAGATTGGTTACTAGAAAAGTAGATAAATATAAATCATGTAGCTAACTAAATTTGCAACAGTCTGTTATCAATGATTCTACCCAAACCCTAATAATATATAGTAAATTTAGAACACATTATCTAATACAGACACTTGAAAGATAAAATGGAATCTTTAACTTCTGGAAGTACTATTATTACTCAAAATGATGAATCTCCATAGAATTAATGAAACTATAAATCAAACGGAACTATAATGAAAAAGAGACCAAGCAATCAGGCTTTAAAATCCTAAAAACGCATACTATCAGGTATTGAAAACTTGATAGGATGCGTTTTATTATGGAAATATTTCCTTCATTTTCTCCTGAAATAGGTTTTTGCTAGCCTATTTTCTCTATTTCTAATGACTTACTTCAGCTTCTTACCTCTTAGGAAAAACATCAAAAGGCTGAACTATCAAAGTTTGGAATTATCCAATCCGATGAACAATATGTCTTTACTTATATCGATATGAAGGGTAACGTTAATAGCCCTCTACACTCTGACTATCTTAATAATAAAATGAAATCTGTCAAACGTCGTCATCCTGAACTTAAGCATACTACACCTCATAAATTACGACATACAGGAGCAACATTAGCAAAACAGGCTGGAACGTCTATTGAAGCTATTTCTGAAGCTCTAACCCATAGTGACACGATTTCAACTAAGACTTATGTCAACACTTCAAATGTCATTCCAATGGCTGTTGGAGAGATTGCCTATCGTAATCTTAAAAAGTAATGGTGTGAAAAATGGTGTGAATTTTGCTAAAAATCATCAAAAAAACACCCCATGGTGTGAACCATGAAGTGTTGTAAATGCTGTATTGTAGCTGGTTCTTAACGTTTAGAGAACTGGCTAGCTTTACGAGCTTTCTTAAGACCTGGTTGGGGCACCACTTATTTCATCTAGTTTCAAAGTGCTTTAAAATCAACGTTTTCATGGGATTTCAAAAAATAAAATTTCAACTAATTTCAATCAATTTCATTAAAATAAGGTAAATTTTCATTAAAAATAAGCTAAAATCGAACCAGAATATCAAAAGTTTACCTTATATAAAATTTATATATATTCGAACAATAACATAGAAAAGAGAGCAAATCGCTCTCCTTTTTTATCATTACAACTTAATCTTTTATACCCACTCACCGTTGGCATTAACCATATAGCCATCTGGTGTAGTAGTAGTCACTGCTAAAGCTCCTGAGCTATAGGCATAGTACCATTTACCAGAAACTGTAAACCAGCCTGTTTTCATAGCTCCAGCGCTATCAAGATAATACCATGTATCATTATCTTTTACCCAACCAATAGCCATTTTACCGCTATCTTTAAGATAGTACCATGTGCCATTGTCTTTGACCCAGCCTGTAGCCAGTGAACCTGTTTCATTCAAGTAATACCATGAGCCACCAATTTTGACCCAGCCAGTTTGCATCCAGCCTGTATTGTCAAAGTAATACCATGTACCCTTGATTAGTTCCCAACCATTAGTAGTGTATGAACCATCTTCGTGCTGATACCACCAGCGACCAGCTGACTCAATCCAGTTACCAGCTTGAGAATCTTTTGTAGTCTTAGTTTCCGTTTTTTGTTTGGCAACTACATCTACTTTGGTTTTATCTTGGCCAGACACCCCCCCATTGTTATTCACAACAGGAACTTCAACACTTGGAGTTGTTGGAGCTACAGGAGCAACAGGTGCGCTAGGAGCGCTTGGAACAGACGGAGTTGTTGGAAGTACGTACTCTGGAAGAGCTGGTTGAACTTCAGGGATACCTTTATCTGTTACAGGATGTTTCTTCAATTCTTCTGCTTGAAGACGAGCTTGCTCTGCTTCATAACTTGCTTTTGCTACTGCATAAGCCTTACTTGCTTCTTTGGCTACTTTTTCTTTTGCTTCAAGTGCTTCTTGCGCAGTTGTTTGGTTTGCTTTTGCTTCTTTGAGCGCTTCTTCTGCATCTTTCAACTCTGCCTTGCGAGTTTCAAGCTCTTTGGCAGCAACTTTCAAATCTCGAACCAACTCTTTTGAAGAAACAACTTGTGCTTTTGCTTGATTAAGTGCTTCTTTGGCAACTGATACCGCTTGGGTAGCTTCCTCTGCTTTTTCTTGAAGAGAAGAAAGAGTTGCTTTCTCTGCTTTTGTTTCTGCTTTGGCTTGGTTAAATTCTTTCTCTGCTTGTTTTGCAGTTGCTTTCAACTCTGCCAACTTCTCTTCTTTATCTGCCTTTGTAGCAGACAAGGTAGCAACCAAGGCATTGGCATTTGAAAGAGCGACAACCGCTTGATTATGACTTGTTGTAGCAGATTGAAGATTTTGTTTCAAGGCAACTGTATCTTTAAGTTGAGCTTCTTGTGCTTTCAAGTTTGAGTTTGCAGTTTGCAATGCAGTTTCTGCTTCAGCTACAGCTTGGTTAGCAGTTTTAAGAGTTTGTTCTGCTTGAGCTTTTTCTGCTTTTTTAGCTTCTAGCTTAGTATTTGTTGAATCACCTTTGCGAGCTACTGTGTAAGGATTTGTGATTTCTGTTGTGTTGAACTTAGAACCTTTTGCTCGGCTTCCTGTAATACCTGTGATAAAATGATTATTATAAAGATCATTAGTAACACTTTGTGCAAAACCTCCGAAGTAGTTTTTCTCGTTCGGAGTGTCAAAGTTGAGCATACCCACTAAGTGACCGTAATCTTGTTCAATATTAACTAACATTGACAAAGAATCAAACAATTCTTGACGCATTTCAGATTTAGTCAATTTAACGGGACCTGAGATAGTATGAGCTACTAGATTTTCATAACCTTGACGACCTTTATTCATTTGAGCTTCTGTTGGATGAATGCCACTCAAACCATATTCATCAGCAACCTTATGGATACCCTGAGCATAGTGTCCGTGACCACCGTTAGAACGGTATTGTTCGTGAATTTGGCGAGACCATCCGCGCTTGATGTACTCTTTAGCGACTTTTTCTGCGAACTCAAAGGAGTCTTTTGTTACAACAACGTCTGAAAGACCCAACTGCTCACGCAAGTTTGAAATCAAGTCGGCAGCGAACATTGTCAAGTCATCACGGACTTCTTTTGGAAGATTATTAACATCATACTGTGTCTTATCAGCCTTATCCGCTTCGCTCAAGACAAGGTTTTTAGATTGGATACTATCCCCAACCATGTCAGTGATCTCTTTTTTCAACTCTTTATTACGAGCTTCAAATTTATCAATATCCGCTTGAGTAAGTTTATTATCTGGAATTGCCCAGTAGTCCTTATTCAATTGGATTTTTTCTTTGATTTTTGAAACAAAGGCTTCTTTGAACTGAATAGACCCTTTTGCAAGTGGTTTTGATGACTCGGTAAGAGCGTCAACTTCAGCAGTGACCGCTTTAAGAGCTTGTTCTGCTTGTGCTTGATGTGCTTTGGCATCCGATACCGCTTGGGTTTTTGTAGCAATATCCGCCTTTGTTTCTTCAATTTGCGCTTTTGTAGCTTGATTTACTTCTTCTGCATTTTTTAAGGCAGTTTCTGCATCTGTTTGTGCTTGTTTGCTTGTTTTTTCGGCTTCTACGGCTTCTTTTTGTGCTTCCTTGGCATTTTCCAAGCCTTTGCCATTAACAGCGTCTGTGGCGATTTGAACCGCTTCTGTGGTACTTGTAAGTGCTTTTTCTTTTGTAGCTTGTGTAGCTTCTTTTTCTGCTACAACTGCTTCTTGTGCAGATACCGCTTGGCTTGTTTCTGTAGCTTTTGCTTCTGCATTTTTAAGAGCTTCTGCTTTTGCAGGAACAGCAGACTCAGCTTTAACTACTGCTTTCTCAGCTTCTGTAATAACTGCTGGACTTGCCTTTTTCGCAAAATCCTCTGCTTTTTTTACAGCTTCTGTTTTCTCATTGACAAGAGAATCCGCTTCATTTGTAGCACGCTTGGCATCTTTTACCGCCTGTTTTGCTTCCGCTACTTCTTGATCCGCTTTCTTAGCTTCTGCTTCTTTTGTAGCAACTTCTTCTTTTGTCGCTACCGCAGGAGTAGTTGTTTCCACAACCTCCGCCTTTGGCGCTTCCACATTCACTGGTTTTGGAGCGACTTCTTCTGCTCCTACTGTGTGGGCTAGGGATGCGATAGAAACTGCCAATGCAGATACAACTGCACCCGTACGTAGTTTCTTAATCTTCCCATGACCTTTTAACTTAGAATCCGACATAACTAAACTCCTATTGTATAGTTTTCAGTGTATTTTTTACCTTTTGTACTATTATACCATACTTTTATAACTTTTGTATAGTCTAATATACTTATTTTTGAAGAAAATAGATAGTAAAATGGTACATAATATGAAATACGATAGATTACAAAAACATATAGCATTTAGAATCCGTGAATGTCGAAAAGAACAGAAATTAAGTCAAGAGAAATTATCAGAATTAGCAGGCTTGGGTATCAAAGCCATTCAAAACATGGAAAATATGAAATATGATTTTAAGATAAAAACTCTTGAATCAGTAATCAAAGCATTAGGCATTACCGTAGAAGAGTTCTTTAACCTACAAGCATATAATCCAGAAAGAAAAGAATTCTTTAATTTACAAGCATATGAATCAGAGAGAGAAGACTCCCCAGAAATACTTTTCGAAAACTTAACAAAATTACCCAAAGAGAAACAAGGAAAAATTATATCTTCATTTAATGAAATTGTAAAGAATATCAAATAAAGAGGATAGGCGGAACTCAATTTCAGGAGAACATAAAGTAAATCTTCACACAATAAAACGCATAGTATCAAGTTTTTCAACACCTGATATTATGCGTTTTTTGATTTCAAAGACTTTTTAGCCACTCTCTTTATTTTAAAGTTCTTCTGCTATTTCCTTTAACTTAATTGCTTTGTCATATTCCGCTTTAGCCAACCTATTTAGCTCTGATACCATTCTTTTCACCAATTCGTATCTTTCTATATGATATTCCTTTTTTCCTCCCTCATCAATCCGTAAATTATTTAATGTAGCATAAAGCAATTCTGTAAGATTCAATTCGTCCAATGATTTAAGTATCTCTTGACCAATTCCAGATAAGTATAATTGCCTACCTTTAAGAAATCTATCTAAAAGTGTATTACTACTCACAATCGACCAAATTTCTTCCAAAACATCATCATCAAATTTTTCAATAATATGTTTAGGTATATCAATACCATATTTTTTTTGATGAATATTCGGAATGTCTAATTCTGAAAAATGAGGCTCTACTACATTAAGCATAGGATAACCACCTAAAGGCATTGAATAGGAACCATCCTCGTTTTCTATTACATCATCTATATATTCATAGCGACTAATACCTATATCCTTAATAAGTCGCAAATAACGTTTATATGCTGATTTTGAAATTAGTTGTTTTCCAACATGTTCCCCTCTTTTTACTTGAAAATATTTCCTCAAGAAATCTTCTTTACTTAATCGCTCCTTTTTCTGTTGACTACGTAATATTAATGGATAATATTTTAAAACAAATTCTCTTTTACTTACATCACTCAAGTTTTTAAACTCAGGTAGCATCCTTAACTCCTTTGTATTATTTAGGGTTCAAAAAATTATATCACGATGAACCTAGAAGTGCAATAACAAGCATTGCAAAGGGGTCAAAAATGTTGTATCATGTTTTTGTTAACACAAGAGCTCTTTTACTCGTCAGCATTCGCGATAAGCTGACCATGCTTTTTTTGACAGGAGGAATTAACATGTCAAAAGAAAAAAATTAACACTCGGTAACCGCGAAAGTGCAAGAGCATTTTTGGATGCTTTATCAACTTCTGTTGATGTCCCTTCGACTATTAAAGTAGTTGACAAAAACGATGGAATCATGAACGAAGGTCAAGAAAATCAACGTTCGTGGGCATCTCTAACTTGCGTAGATAAGAAACTCTATGAGACATTTGCCAGTATTGGACAAGAGGACTACTGTCCAACGTTCAAAGTCAAGTTGAAAAACTATCAAAACGAAAACTTGGATGGTTTGATTAACGCTGACATCACACTTAATAACTATGATGTAGCGTTTGTATTTGACAAACTCAAGCAGCCTATCGGACTAGCTCTTGTCGCTGAGCTTGCTGATATTTCATTAAAATAAGTGATAAAAATAGTGAGTTATCATCTGCATTATGCAGATGATAACTACTCACTATAGAACGAGGTAACATATATGTTGATAAAAGTATCCTTCTATCTTATTCTCGCATTATTTGTATGGCAAGGTCTTAATATTCTATACATTACTCTAAAACGACAGTTTCTCATTTTGTCAGATGAAGTTGTTAAGAGAAATGAAAATTTATGGGAGCAATGTCTCTTGCTGTCGGGAAATCAAGTTAAGTTTTTAAAAAATTTGATTCAGAAGTTAATTTCTTGGCAACTAAACAAGACAATTGATAAGCAATTACAAGTTCAAAAAACTACCGCCTTGCTAAATGTAGTCAATTATTTCAATAAAAACTTATACCAAGATTTACAGTTAAAAACTATAAACCCTGCCACCACTGATGGTGTAGAGGTTTGGGTTTATCTAGCAAACAACTTAAATGATGATGAACAATTATCATTAGAAAACTACTTTTTAGGGGTTCTTTCGATATACACTGATAAGTTTGCATTAGATGTACTAACTGTTGAACTGACCGCAGGTTCTGGCTGGGTTGCTAAATTCGATGTCAAAACAATTCAAGAGGCTACATACAATCGAATGACAAGACAAACGAAAGTCCGTTACGAGGAGGACTTTTAGCATGCTCAAAAACGTTTTTGAAGTCAACAACAGGAGACACCCATCCCCTGCAATCGTTGACATAAACCGATATTTCGCTTGGATAATCGCAGGCCCATCTGGTTCTGGAAAATCTACTTTTTTAAGAAGACTTCTAGGTCTCATTTCATTTCATGATACAGATGCCGAAGCTTACTTTCTCGATTTTAAAGCAGATGAAGAGATGTTTCCAATGACTAGCAATCATGTTGCAAGAGGCTTTGACTGTCTAGAACTATTTGAAACAGTCTGCCAACGCTTTGAAAATAGACTTAATAAACAAGAAGAGAACTCCCATAATCTTTACCTAATTTTCGATGAGTGGCAGGCTTTCCTTGCTTATTTAGAACAAACAGATAAGAAGAAACATAAAGATGTTTTATCAAAAATGTTGATGATGAATAGCATGGGTAGAAGTCTAGGTTTGCGAATCGTTTTATCTAGTCAACGTTTCTTGATGTCTGACCTTCCGGGGCGCTACAATTTTAATTGTGTCATATCCTTATCAACTAGCTTTCTGCTAGCAACAAACAACAGACAACTTCTATTTCCAGACATGGAGAAATCCGAAGTTTCAGTAAAGCCAAGAGGATATGGCTATTTCCAACTGGAGGGCGAATCTGTAAAGATGTTTCGTACTATCCAAGTAAGAGACGAGGAACGGTTAAATCAACGAATGCAAGAGCTATTTTCAAGGTATAGCTAGCGTTTTTTCTGCTACACTTGTTTAGCGCGACACTGACCTTACCTAGGGGATTCATCGGTATAGGTGTCGGCACGACATTGCTAGCAGAAAAATGACTATTCGCAAGGGATTTAGGGGTGGAGATTTTTTAAGCGTAACGATGCCAACGGCAGGGAGTGAAGCGCCGAAAAATACTACCCCGTCCCTTGCTGAATTGGCAAGCGTTCTCGGTTCGATGGGGTTTCATCGGGCAGGAGAGGCTGGGGTTTGGGGCAAAGCCCCAAGAGTATTTAAGTTTAATTTTTAATTATTCCTAACGCGTGTTAGACTAGGGCTTGTCAATAGTCTAACACTAGAATAATTAAAAGAATAATTAAAAGAATAATTAAAATTGAAAGGATTATTATTTATGGAAAATAATAAAAAAGAAACAACTTTAACATCAGTGCTATTAACGCAACAATTCTCAAATGGCTTCTGGGATGATGACTGGAATAAAGAACTACTTGAATCAGCGGATATTGAAAAAATTCTCGAGGAGATTGTTAGAAGAGTTAGTGAAGTGGCAACAGTTTCTGAAGCATATGCAATTAAGCATGACAAAGACACATCTGTAGTATTTAACAATGAACTTCAAGAAACAACTACCGAACTTGCCAAATCACACATTCACGCTTTACTAAAGTTTAAAAAAGGTGCAACACTATCCACTTTAGCCAAAAAAATCGGATTAGCAAAACAGCATCTCGAAAAAACGAAGTCTGGAAGATATGGCTACGATAACTTGTTAGCTTACTTAATTCATGCAAAGGATAAAGATAAGTATCAATATTCCCCTGATGAGGTATTCACTTTGATAGGAACCAACTACTTAGAAGTCTATCATCAAAGGAAAGAGAGTTGGCTTAAAGGAAAAGCTAAAAAAGAAGTTCAACAAAGTTATGAAGATATCGATTTATTAATTGATAACATTCTGAACGAGAATATCACCAAACAGGAAATTCTGCTTAATAAGAAATATCACACGCTGTATACAGTGCATAGAGTTAGAATAAACGATGCTATTAGGACTGTTGGGGAAATTAAAAGTGCCAAAGTAAAATATGAACTTGAACACAAAGAGTTTAAAAAGACTGTTATTTTCATCTATGGTAAATCTGGTCTTGGAAAATCAACGTTTGCAAAAGAGTTAACCAAAGATATCGTTCAGCTAGCAAAACTAAATGGTCAAAAGTGGCAGTCAGTCTTGACCGCAGGTACTAACATGTTTGATGAAGTAAACGGAGAAGAAATCCTACTACTTGATGATGTTCGAGGGGATAGCTTAACCGCATCCGATTGGTTAAAAGTTTTAGATCCATATAGTATCAGTCCAGTGTCTGCACGTTATCAAAATAAAACAGCTGCTTCCAAGGTCATCATTATCACAAGTTCTAAACATCCTTTAACTTTCTTCTACCATACTAAAGGAAACTTCCAAGAAGATTTATCGCAATACGTTAGAAGAATCGAGCAATTGGTAACAGTAAAAGGTACGAGTGACGAACTTATTTTTGCCGAATCTCATCCTGAAAGATTCTCAAACAATAGGAGACGAATCCCAGAGGTTGGACATGAAGTTTATCTATCTTACGATTTCACATCTGACAACGAAATGAAGAGTAAAGAAGAACTACTGTCCATGTTAGTTTCAAAAATTGGACTTAACAACCAATGGGATATCTGGGAATACGACAAAACAAAAACCCCGTCCGAAACTTTGGCGAGCGAGGACGAGGTTGCAGATAATCAAGAAAAGTAAATAGGGTATCTCTTGATACCTCTATTATACCATACATTGGAGGAATACATGCAAGTCATTTTACCAGATGAACAAGTTCAACAAATTCAGCGTCTACTTGCTGAACTAATCAAAAAAGAGATTGAAAATAGGTTGAACAATAGCAATCTTGATAGTCCATTTTTAAATAAACAACAGGCTTGTAATTACTTGAGTATCTCTAACAATACTCTTGACAGTTGGATTAAGCAAGGATTACCTTACATTAAAATAGGGAAGTTGATTAGATTCAATAAAGAAGCCATTAATTCTTGGCTTTACTCACAAAACTAGAAATATCTATATTTTTGTTTTATAATAGTCATGATATTTTCTGGTTCGATACACAAGGAGAATATCATGACTATCAGTAAGACAAAAAACGGTACTTATCGCTTAAAAATCTATATCCCAATAGAAGCACGAATGCCACTTGGTATCGTTAATAGCAACTATTACGATAAGCGATTTAAAACAAGGAAGGAGGCAAGACAAGCTGAGATAGACTTGCTTACTAAGTTAAATCAAATAGAAGATAATGAGTTTACAGGACTAGCAAAAGGAGATATTCTTTTCTCAGACTTCTATAACAATATCTGGTGGGACTCTTATAAAGCAGGACAAACTACATCTACTTCTAAACCACCAAGTAGGTCAACAGTTGCTAATACCAAAACCTGTTTTGAAAAACATATACTACCACTTCTTGGAAACTATACGATACAGTTTCTAAATCAAAACAAGCAGGTTATCCTAAATCTAATGACGTCTAAGGCTAATGAATATGCAAACTTCAAATCTTTACGTAGCTATGTGATTTCCATTTTTGACTGGGCAGAAGAACTTGAGTATATAGAAGCTAATAAAGTTGCAAAAATATTAAGAAGAATAAAGGCCACTAAAAAGATTCAACTTGCAGAGTCAAAGAGAGAGGAAGATTTATATCTAACTCATGAACAACTCCAAGAATGGTTCTCAGCATTTCAAGAAGATTTAGAGAATGATAAAATAACCCTTAAAGATTATGTCCTATTTTATCTTACTTTTTTCTTAGGCGATAGAAAATCTGAAACCTATGCTCTCCAATGGAAACATATAGACTTTTCAAAATCGCAGATTCAGCTAATTCAAGCTTTAGATAGATATGGACAAGTAAAATCTACTAAGGGAAATAAGAAAACTATTTTCTCTATTTCTAATGACTTACTTCAACTCCTTACCTCTTGGAAAGAACAACAAAAATATGAACTGGCAAAGTTTGGCATCATCAGTAATCCAGAACAATTTGTTTTTACATATATCGACACAAAAGGAAACATCAATAAGCCTTTACATGCTGACTATCTAAACAACAAAATGAAAAGTATTAGAAAGCGACATAAAGAACTGACACATGCTACACCTCATAAATTACGCCATACAGGAGCAACACTTGCTAAACAAGCAGGAATGAGCTTAGAAGCTATTTCTGAAGCACTAACACATAGCGATACAGGTACAACTCAGATTTATGTCAATACTTCTAATGTAGTTCCTATGGCAGTTGGTGAATTTGCTTTAAAGTCTCTAAAACAATAAGGTAAAAATAAGGTGAACTTTGAGGTAAACTTTTCAAAAAAACACGAAAAAAGCACCCATAAGGTAAACTTTTGAGTGCTTTGAAACGTTGATATAATCGTATTGATTAACGTTTTGAGAATTGTGATGCTTTACGAGCTTTCTTAAGACCTGGTTTTTTACGTTCAACTTTACGTGAGTCACGTGTAAGAAGTCCTGCGCGTTTCAATGAATCGCGGAAGTCTGGGTCTACTTGAAGAAGGGCACGAGCGATACCGTGACGGATAGCTCCTGATTGACCAGCGTATCCACCACCTACAACGTTAACGAAAACGTCGTATGAACCTGCAGTTGAAGTAACTGCGAATGGTTGGTTGATGACAAGACGAAGGTCAGCGTGTGGGATGTACTCTTCAACATCTTTTTTGTTAACAGTGATTTTACCAGTTCCTGGAACAAGGCGAACGCGTGCAACAGCGTTTTTACGACGTCCAGTACCTGCATATTGTGCTTGTGACATACTTTATTGTTCCTTTCCTTAGATAAGTCCTGAAATATCAAGAACTTCTGGTTGTTGTGCAGCGTGAGTGTGCTCAGCTCCAACAAATACTTTCAACTTCATACCTTGAGCGCGTCCAAGTGTATTGTGTGGAAGCATACCTTTAACTGATTTCTCGATCAAACGTACTGCATTTTTAGAACGAAGTTCACCTGCAGAGATTTGTTTCAATCCACCTGGGTGGTTTGAGTGAGTGTAGTAGATTTTATCAGTTGCTTTTTTACCAGTCAATTTAACTTTTTCAGCATTGATAACAATCACAAAGTCACCTGTATCAGTATGTGGTGTAAATGTTGGTTTGTTTTTTCCGCGAAGTACGCTAGCAACTACTGCAGAAAGACGTCCAAGTGGTACATCAGTTGCGTCAACTACGTACCATTTACGTTCAACTTGGCCTGGTTTAGCCATAAATGTTGTTTTGTTCATGATTTCTCCTATATATAGTTCGATTTTTGTTTACGGTGATGGGTGTTCCTTCCCATCGAAAAGTATTTGGAAGGTTCCGGGGCCTTTCAAATGGGGTAAACAATACCGCCTACTATAATACCAAATTTCACCCCTAAAAGTCAATAGATATAAAAAATATTTTTCTAAACCGTAACTTCTCAAAATAACTGAAAGTCATATAATCAAGTTAATTTGGGAATTTACCTATTAATTTCGGGAGATTTTTGGGATTTTTTCCTTATTTCTTCCTGTAGCTAAAATCCTTCTTAAAAAATCACCTTTTCTTGATTTTTAATCCTATTTGCTGTATGATAAGGGAAAGAAAGGGGGTAGAAATATGGCTTTTACCAATACCCAGATGCGGTCGGCTAGTTTTGGCATTGTTACCAGCTTGCCTGACGACGTTATTGACTCTTTTTGGTATATCATCGACCATTTCTTAAAAAATGTCTTTGAATTGGAAGAAGAACTTGAGTTTCAATTGCTCAATAATCAAGGAAAGATTACCTTCCACTTCTCAAGTCAGCACCTCCCTACAGCCATTGATTTTGACTTTAATCATCCTTTCGACCCTCTTTATCCCCCGAGAGTTCTGGTTTTAGACATGGATGGTAGAGAAACTATCCTCCTCCCAGAAGAAAATGACCTATTTTAATACTCAATGAAAATCAAAGAGCAAACTAGGAAGCTAGCCGCAGGCTGCTCAAAACACTGTTTTGAGGTTGTGGATAGAACTGACGAAGTCAGTAACCATACCTACGGTAAGGCGACGCTGACGTGGTTTGAAGAGATTTTCGAAGAGTATAAAAACTCTAGCCTTCAGTTGTAAGTGACTGAAAACTAGAGTTTTTTCTATTGTTTCAAAGCATTATACAAGTTGCGAATAGGTTGCTTTAATATCGGATGGATAAAATGAGGTGCAATTTCCTGTAAGGACTCAAGGACAAAAAGGCGTTCCGCTATGTAAGGATGAGGCAGAATAAGGTCGTCTGTATAAAGAATCTGATCCTCCACAAAGAGCAAGTCCAAATCAATCAAACGAGGTCCCCAATGCACTTCTCTCACCCGTCCCATCTCTGACTCAATGGCTAACAAGGTCTCTAATAGCACTGGGGCAGGCAACCATGTTTCTACTTCAACCACTTGATTAGCAAAGCTATCCTGTTCCACACCACCCCAAGGCTCCGTCGTCAAGACACTGGACTCTTTAAGAATATGGATGCCACGAGCTCGCAGTTTATCAATGGCTTGTTTCAAGTTTGCTTGCTTATCTCCCATATTGCTTCCTAGGGCGATAAAGGCTCGTTGCTTACGGCGATGGATGGTTACTGAGCATGTATCTAGTGGCAAATGCACCGGTGCCCAAGGTTTTTTCAGTTCCAACTTAATTTCTTGGACAAGAGAATAAGCCTCAAAAGTACGTTCCACCAGTTTATAAGCTACCGTTTCAATCAAATCTTCACTCGTTTCCTGAAACCAAGTCGTCCACTGCTGACACAGTTCTCCGTAATGGACAGAAGCCGTTAAATCCAAGTCTGTCGCCGCCTTGGTCATATCATAGGATAGGATTGCGGAAATAACAAACTTCTGCCCCAATTCTTTCTCACTAGGAAATAGACCATGATAGGCAAAAATTTCCAAATCCTTAATCTGCAGTTGATCCATAATGATTCCTTTCTAGAAAAATCCGCTTCAAGCGGATTCTTTTTATAGTCCCATTAAACGATAAGCTTGATCTCGAAGGTCCTTATCTGTTTCAAATAGACCACGAGCTACTGTCGTCAAGGTTGCAGTGCCTGGTTTTCTAACACCACGCATGCTCATACACATATGCTCTGCCTCAATGACAACAAAGGCTCCTTTAGCACCTAGATACTCCATCAAGGCATCGGCTACTTCTATATTCAATCGTTCTTGAATTTGTGGTTTTTTCGAATAAACTTCAACCGTACGGGCTAGCTTAGACAAACCTGCTACACGGCCATCTGGAATATAGGCAATATGCGCTCTACCATAAAATGGCAAGAAGTGGTGTTCACACATAGTGTGGAAAAAGATATCCTTTTCTACTACCATATTGTCATCAATAATCTCAAAGGATTTTGACAAATGTTCCTCCGCTGTTTGACCAAGACCTGAAAAAATCTCTTGGTACATACGAGCGACACGAGCAGGTGTTTCCTGCAAGCCCTCGCGATTAACGTCCTCTCCTACAGCCTCGATAATCATTTTTACAGCTGCTTCAATCTTTTGTGTATCCATTCTCATTCTTCCTCTCCATCAGATAGGCTCTCACTTGGCTCAAGAAATACAAGGAGCCTGTGACAATCCTAACTGTTTGTTTCTCTTCTTTTTTATCTGTCAATTTCTGCTCTAGAAATTCCTGCCAACCTTGGTAGCTGAGATTTCTAGAATTAGCCGCCTCTTCCAGCACGCTTTCATCAGTCGCCCGACTATCGTCAAAATGTGTCAAAGTAAGCTCGGTATCTGGCATGGTCCCCAGCAAATCCAACATATCCTCCAAGGCTTTAGTTTTGATACAGGTAAAGAGGATTTCCTTACGATAATCCGCAAAGCGTTCTTGCAAGGTTGCTACTAAAGCCTTTATGGCATGGGGATTGTGGGCTCCATCCAAAATCAGCAAGGGTTCTCTTGACACGATTTCCAAACGCCCTGGCCAACTTGTTTCTTCCAAAGCTTGAGCAAGCAAGTCATTGCTTGCTAGTTCTCGGCCATCCTCCTGACAAAAAGTATCGAGTAAAGCTATGGCCATCCCAGCATTCTCTATCTGGTGCAAACCAAGCAGGCCAGTCTGGAAGCGACCTTGTCTGACAGAACTGGTATAGTCAAAGACTTCCCCTGTAACCACACTCTTTTGATGGCTGACCTGATAATCTGTTCCGTAGGCAAGTCTCGGCACATCTTTCCCTTCCGCAATGCGGTCAATCACAGCCAAAGCTTCTGGAGTGATACGACCTGTTACCAAGGGAATACCTTGTTTGATAATACCAGCTTTCTGCTCTGCTATGGCTTCCAAGGTGTCACCAAGTAGGGCCACATGATCCAATCCAATAGTTGTAATTCCTGTCAAAATGGGCTGGCAAACATTGGTACTATCTAAAAGTCCGCCCATGCCCACTTCCATGATGGCCACATCTACTTGCTCTGAGGCAAAGTAGTCATAGGCCAGAGCTGTGATAATCTCAAACTCGGTTGTCCCCTGCAAATTGGCGACCGCTTCTCCCTCCAGCAAAGACTGATAGTCTGCCATGAGGGCTTCTAGCCTCGCTTCTGGGATAGATTCTCCATTGATGCTAATCTGGTCTGTGTAATGAATGAGATAGGGCGAGCTGAACACCCCAACTCTCAGCCCCATCTTTTCTAACATATTTTTCAAAAAAGCAATGGTCGAGCCCTTGCCATTGGTTCCTCCGATATGGATAACCTTGAGTTTGAGATGGGGATTGCAACGCAAAGCTAACAGTTCCACCATTCGTTCCAAGCCAAAATGCGGTTGATCCGTCCGATAGTGAGCAATCCACTGATTATTTTCAAATTCTTTCATCTTATTTATATTGTTTTAAATCTAAATTTTCCGCTTCATCAGCCAGACGAATAGCGGAGGCAATTTCAACTGCCATCCTGTGACTAGCTACATCATGCACGCGCACCACTTCCACACCCTGTCTCGCAGCGATACTGGTTACATGAGCCGAAGCCGTATCTCGATTGCGGAAACCAAGTTCTGTCTCAGGATTGACTTCAAAACCATTTTCTTCAAGAATATTGATGACAAACCGCTTGCGCGACACTCCGAGAAAGATTGGATAGCCTTTCTGATGTAGTTTATCCAGATCCCGTAAAAGAAGCAGATTTTCTTTCTTGGTCAGACCAAAGCCAATTCCTGAATCCAGCAGGATGTTTTCTTGAGCAATCCCAGCTTCCTCTGCTCTCGCTAGGGCTCTGTCAAAGAAAGCCTCCATCAAGTCTTCGATTGGCAATGTTTCAAAGTCAGCTAACTCTTTTTCTGTAAAAGCTTGACCAAAGCCAAAATGAGGGAAGATGAGCGAGCTAGGGTGCTGAGGTCGTGCCATGACTGGATTAAACATAATGACTACTTTCGCACCAGCCTTAGCAACCTCATGGGCCATTTTCTCATCACCCATAAGACCAGTGATATCATTGACTAGATTGGCACCAGCAGCCAAAGCAGCTTCTGCTACTTGACTCTTCCAAGTATCAATAGAGATGAGGACATCACTTTCCTTGCGAATAGCTTTGATCACTGGAACAACACGCTGGATTTCCTCTTCTATCTCAACATAACTACTTCCCGGCCGCGGCCGAGTCGATTCTCCGCCGATATCTAGCATACTAGCCCCTTCTGCTATCAATTTACGAGCCTGCTGGAGTGCCTGCTCAAGAGCAAAAAATTGACCACCGTCCGAAAAGGAGTCTGGGGTTACATTGATAATTCCGCAAATAGCTGTCTTTGCATGATTGGCTTTACTTGACATATCGGTCACTCCCTCAAGGCTTTTCATCATATTATTTCTCTATTTTACCATAAAAAGAAAAAAATGGACACGATTGCATTCATCTTTTTCCCAGTAGAAACAAGTAAGCAATTGTCAAAAATCTTAAACAGAAATCCCTAATGTCCGACTCAAAATCACCACGAGAGCCAGCAAACAGAAAGCAACCCCATTCACAATCATGTGAAGTAAGATAGACATTTCCAAACGTTGGGTCTTGTAAGCCGTCCAAGACAGAACGATCGACATACCTCCATAAATCAATAAAGAAGGTAAATTACTTGGTTGATGCAATAAAGCAAACACAATCGTACCGACTATAAATCCCAAGTTCTCTTTTCCTCGGAAAATCTTTTTAGGAACAATCCCACGGCACAAGATTTCCTCACAAATTGGAGCAAGCAAGACCAACAAGAAGAAACTGGAAATCAGAGAACTATTCTGAACCATGTCGTTAATCTGAGACTGATTCCCTGTTGTCGTCTCATTTGATAGTTGCAATAAAATGGAACCAAGTATATTTGAACAGATAATGACTAAATAACTTAATCCCAAACGTGCCAAATCCTTCGCTCTAAAAAAAGAAAAATTAAAACTTGCTAACTGCGTTTTACGAGCTCCAATAATAAACAGCACCAGAATCACAATCGAAATACCAGAAACTATCAGTCCTGACTGCAACAGTGGTACTGCATTTAAAGTTAAAATAGCAGTAACCCCTAAAGGAACCTGATATAAAATTGTCGCTAGCAAGAAGACCAAAAGCCATCCTGCACGATTCAACAATTCTTTCCACATACTTTTCTCTTCCATCATTCATCTCCTAGACTTTGTATTAAAAAAAGGGGGAAATCCCCCTGGGTCATTCTATTATAGGGCCATGCTGATGTAGTTAAGGATAAACAAGGCATCCAAAATCCAAATCATGACATGAACATCTTTAGCTTGACCTTTGACAAGTTTAGTCAAAGTGTAAGTCAAGAAACCAACTGCAATCCCTTGAGTGATAGAGTAGCTGAATCCCATAAAGATAGATGTGAAGAAAGCAGGAACCGCTTCAGACATATCGTCCCAATGGATATTTTTCAAGCTAGCCAACATCATAATCCCAACGATAATCAAGATTGGAGCTGTAGCCGCTGTTGGTACGATCGCTAGAAGTGGGCTAAAGAAGCTTGAAATCGCAAAACAGATAGCTACAACCAAGGCTGTCAAACCAGTACGTCCACCTGCACCGATACCAGCAGCAGACTCAACATAAGTCGTTACGTTTGAAGTACCTGCGATGGCACCAATTGAAGTACCAATCAAGTCAGAGTAAAGAGCCTTGTCCAACTTAGCTGATTGGTGATTTTCACCATTTGTCGCTACGATACCAACTTTTTCACCTGTACCAATCAAAGTACCAATTGTGTCAAAAATATCTGTCAATGAGAAGGCAAGAATAGCCATAAGCGTTTCAGGCAAGCGAGCTGTATCTGAAATCAAAGCTCCCAAACCTTCTGAACCAAGAGCTGCACCAAAGACTGTCTTCAAATCTTCAAAGGCTGCACCAACATGGTTATTAGCAAAATCGATACTAGACAAATCTACCAAACCAACTGCGATAGCAAGAACAGTTGTTGTCAAGATAGAGAGGATAATTCCCCCTTTAATCCCTTTAATGACAAAGAAAATTGTGATAGCAAGTCCTGCAAGAGCCACTAAAACAGCTGGATTATTAAAGCTGACCAATCCTGGAACTGCTGAAGAGTTTGCTGCAATCGTTGCTTGAGCTTTGTCAGCCCCTTCTCCTACAACAGTATAGTTGCCTGGATCAATCGTGAATTTCAAAAGTCCAGCATTCTTAATCCCTACATAGGCAAGGAAGACACCGATACCAGCTGAAATAGCTGAGCGAAGGGCATTTGGAATCGATTCAATGATCATTTTACGAACATTTGTCAAAGTGATAATCAATGAGATAATTCCACAGATGAAGACCATAGCTAGGGCTTCTTGCCAAGAATAACCAAGCCCGAATACAACTGTAAAGGTAAAGAAGGCATTGAGTCCCATACCTGGCGCTTGAGCATATGGCAAGTTGGCGTAGAAGGCCATCATCAGGGTACCAGCAACTGCACCGATAATCGTTGCGAGGAAGACACCCTGAGCAGGCATTCCTGTTTGCGAAAGAATTTGTGGGTTTACAAAGAGAATATAACTCATTGCAAAGAAAGTTGTTAAACCAGCGAGAACCTCTGTACGAACGTCTGTACCGTTCTCTTTTAGTTTAAATAATTTGTCCATTATCAATCTCCTTTTAATTTTTACGAACAATAATAGAATTATATCATTTATCATTCACTTTTTCAATATCTTTATTTGATTTATTTAAGAATTTGATGAAATTTCTTTTTTTGTTTCGAATCTGCTTTTCTGTCTGCTTTTTGTTATAATAGAAGACATCTTATCTGGAAAGACACTAGAAAGGTTCATATGACGAAAAAAATTATTGCACTAGACCTGGATGGAACCCTGCTCAACTCGGACAGTCAGATTTCTAACTTTACCAAAGAAACTATTAAAAAAGTTGCTGAAAAAGGCCATCAGGTTATTATTACGACGGGTCGCCCTTACCGCATGTCAAAAGATTTTTACCGTGAACTAGGCTTAGACACTCCTATGATTAACTTCAACGGCTCCCTTACTCATTTACCAGATCAAGTTTGGGATTTTGAAAAGTGTTTGACGGTAGACAAAAAATATCTGCTAGACATGGTTCAACGTTCAGAGGACATTCAAGCCGATTTTATCGCTGGAGAATATCGTAAAAAATTCTACATTACAAATCCTAATGAAGAAATTGCCAATCCCAAACTATTTGGTGTAGAAGCTTTCCAGCCTGAAGATCAATTCAAGCCTGAATTGGTGACCAAGGACCCTAACTGTATCCTCTTGCAGACCAGAGCCAGTGACAAATATGCCTTGGCAAAAGAAATGAACGCCTTCTACCAGCATCAACTGTCTATCAATACCTGGGGAGGTCCGCTCAATATCCTTGAGTGTACCCCAAAAGGTGTCAACAAAGCCTTTGCCTTGGACTACTTGCTCAAGGTAATGAACCGCGATAAAAAGGATTTGATTGCCTTTGGAGATGAACACAATGATACCGAAATGCTAGTTTTTGCTGGGAAGGGCTATGCCATGAAAAATGCCAATCCAGAGCTACTCCCTTATGCAGATGAGCAAATTTCTCTGACCAATGACCAAGACGGTGTTGCCAAAACCCTACAAGACTTATTCTTATAGTCCATTCTGACCAGCTTGCGAGCTGGTCTTTGTGCTCTTTTCACAGTCTCATCAACCAGTTAATCGATTGTTCTACTTTTTGCCTCCAAAACCTTGGAAAAGGCTTTCTTTTGTGATATACTTCACATATAAATACAAGAGAGCTCGTCACACTCGACTCTGTTGACACAAAATCAATCCAGTCCCGTTGTCCCTGTTCTCGGTCAATATAAAGGAGGATAGCTATGAAAGCTGTTGTTGTAAATCCAGAAAGCACTGGTGTTGCTGTTGAAGAAAAAGTGCTCCGTCCACTTGAAACTGGAGAAGCACTTGTAGAAATTGAATATTGTGGTGTTTGCCACACTGACCTCCACGTTGCCCATGGCGACTTCGGTCAGGTACCAGGACGTGTCCTAGGTCACGAAGGTGTTGGTATCGTTAAAGAAATTGCCCCAGATGTGAAAAGCCTTAAAGTCGGTGACCGCGTTAGCGTTGCTTGGTTCTTTGAAGGATGTGGCACTTGCGAATACTGTACAACTGGTCGCGAAACCCTTTGCCGTACAGTGAAAAATGCTGGCTACTCAGTAGATGGTGGTATGGCTGAACAATGTATCGTAACTGCAGACTATGCTGTTAAAGTTCCTGACGGACTTGATCCAGCCCAAGCCTCTTCTATCACATGTGCTGGTGTAACAACCTATAAAGCTATAAAAGAAGCAAAAGTTGAACCAGGTCAATGGGTTGTTCTTTACGGTGCTGGTGGACTTGGAAACCTCGCAGTTCAATATGCTAAAAAAGTATTTAATGCTCATGTCATCGCAGTTGATATCAACAATGACAAACTTGCCCTTGCAAAGGAAGTCGGTGCTGATGTCGTTATTAACGGCCTAGAAGTTGATGATGTACCAGGACTCATCAGAGAAAAAACTGATGGAGGAGCTCATTCAGCTGTCGTAACTGCTGTATCTAAAGTTGCCTTCAACCAGGCTGTTGACTCCGTTCGTGCTGGTGGTCGCGTCGTCGCTGTCGGTCTTCCCTCTGAAATGATGGAACTTAGCATCGTGAAAACAGTTTTAGATGGAATCCAAGTCATCGGTTCTCTTGTAGGAACTCGTAAAGACTTGGAAGAAGCCTTCCAATTCGGTGCAGAAGGTTTGGTAGTCCCAGTTGTCCAAAAACGTCCAGTAGAAGATGCGGTAGCCGTTTTCGACGAAATGGAAAAAGGTCAAATCCAAGGACGTATGGTACTCGACTTCACCCACTAATCTAATAGAAACCTATTTTAAAAGTTGGAAGCTTCTTCCAGCTTTTTTATATTAAATTTTTAAATAAGAATTCAAAAAAACTTCTCTAAAACTCAATATATCAATATTTTCAGATGTAATCTTTTTAATTATTTTATGATAAATAGTTGATTTTTAGATGAAAACGGTTTATACTTAAAAAGTCTTAAAGTTTTCTTAAATGAAAACTGAAACAACAAAAAGGAGGAATGACAATAATGAGTATCGGAATCATTATTGCGAGCCACGGCGAATTTGCTGCGGGTATTCATCAGTCAGGATCTATGATCTTTGGTGAACAAGAAAAGGTTCAAGTTGTAACCTTTATGCCAAATGAAGGTCCTGATGATCTATACGCTAAGTTTAATAACGCTGTTGCTGCATTTGACGCAGAAGATGAGGTTCTAGTTTTGGCTGACCTTTGGAGTGGATCTCCATTTAACCAAGCTAGTCGCGTGATGGGAGAAAATCCTGAACGTAAGTTTGCCATCATCACAGGACTTAATTTACCGATGTTGATTCAAGCCTATACAGAGCGCCTCATGGACGCTGCTGCAGGTGTAGAAAAAGTCGCTGCGAATATTATTAAAGAAGCCAAAGATGGCATCAAAGCTCTTCCAGAAGAGCTAAACCCAGTTGAGGAAGTAGCAAGCGCTGCAGCTGTTCCAGTTGCCCAAGCTGCTATCCCAGAAGGAACTGTCATCGGAGACGGTAAACTCAAAATCAACCTTGCCCGTCTCGACACACGTCTACTTCACGGTCAGGTTGCAACTGCTTGGACTCCAGATTCAAAAGCAAATCGTATCATCGTTGCTTCAGATAACGTAGCTAAAGACGACCTTCGTAAAGAATTGATTAAACAAGCAGCTCCAGGTAATGTCAAGGCTAACGTGGTTCCAATTCAAAAACTGATTGAGGTTTCAAAAGACCCACGTTTTGGAGAAACACATGCCCTTATCTTGTTTGAAACACCTCAAGATGCCCTTCGTGCCATCGAAGGCGGCGTGCCAATCAAAACTCTTAACGTTGGTTCTATGGCTCACTCAACAGGTAAAACATTGGTCAATACTGTTTTGTCTATGGACAAAGAAGACGTTGCTACATTTGAAAAAATGCGTGACCTCGGTGTTGAATTTGACGTACGTAAAGTACCAAACGACACCAAAAAAGATTTGTTTGACTTGATTAACAAAGCCAATGTCAAATAAGCCATTATTTATGAAAGGATTTTAAAGATGTCTATTATTTCTATGGTTTTAGTAGTCGTTGTAGCCTTCCTTGCAGGTCTTGAAGGTGTCCTCGACCAATTCCAATTTCACCAACCACTTGTAGCCTGTACCCTTATTGGGCTTGTAACAGGTCACTTGGAAGCAGGGATTATCCTCGGTGGTTCTCTTCAAATGATTGCCCTTGGTTGGTCAAATATCGGTGCTGCTATCGCTCCTGATGCTGCACTTGCTTCTGTCGCTGCTGCCATTATCATGGTTCTTGGTGGTGACTTTACCAAGACAGGTATCGGTGTTGCCCAAGCGGTTGCTATCCCTCTTGCCGTTGCTGGTCTATTCTTAACTATGATTGTTCGTACAATCTCAGTTGGTTTGGTTCATACTGCAGATGCTGCCGCTAAAAAAGGTGACTTCGGCGCTGTGGAGCGTGCGCATTTTATTGCGCTACTTTTCCAAGGACTTCGTATTGCGCTTCCTGCAGCTCTTCTCCTTATGGTACCAACTGAAACTGTACAAAGTATCCTTAGTGCTATGCCAGACTGGCTCAAAGATGGTATGGCTATCGGTGGTGGTATGGTCGTTGCCGTTGGTTACGCCATGGTTATCAATATGATGGCAACTCGTGAAGTATGGCCATTCTTCGCTCTTGGTTTCGTTCTTGCTGCCGTATCAGACATTACTCTAATCGGATTTGGTGCTATCGGTGTTGCTATCGCTCTTATCTACCTTCACCTTTCTAAAACTGGTGGAAATGGTGGCGGAGGAGCTGCAACTTCTAACGACCCAATCGGCGATATCCTAGAAGACTACTAAGATAAGAAAGGACTGAAAACATCATGACTGAAAAACTTCAATTAACTAAATCAGATCGTAAAAAAGTTTGGTGGCGTTCAACCTTCTTACAAGGGTCTTGGAACTTTGAACGGATGCAAAACTTGGGCTGGGCTTATACACTCATTCCAGCTATCAAAAAACTCTATACTAAAAAAGAAGATCAAATCGCTGCTCTTGAGCGTCACCTTGAGTTCTTCAACACTCATCCATACGTAGCTGCTCCAATCATGGGGGTTACTCTTGCGCTTGAAGAAGAACGTGCTAACGGTGTTGAAATCGACGACGCTGCTATCCAAGGGGTTAAAATCGGTATGATGGGACCTCTTGCTGGTATCGGTGACCCAGTATTCTGGTTTACAGTACGCCCAATCCTTGGATCACTCGGTGCTTCACTTGCCCTTACTGGTAATATCTTGGGCCCACTCCTCTTCTTTGTCGCATGGAACTTGATTCGTATGTCATTCTTGTGGTATGTTCAAGAGGTTGGATACAAGGCTGGATCAGAAATCACTAAAGATATGTCTGGCGGTATCCTTCAAGACATCACTAAAGGAGCTTCTATCCTTGGGATGTTCATTCTTGCTGTCCTTGTTCAACGCTGGGTAAATATTAAATTTGCTTTCGATGTTTCTAAAGTTCAACTAGATGAAAAGGCTTATATCCATTGGGATAAATTACCAGAAGGGTCTAAAGGTATCCAAGAAGCATTCGCACAAGTAGGACAAGGATTGTCTCAAACTCCTGAAAAAGTTACTACTTTCCAACAAAACTTGGATATGTTGATTCCTGGATTATCAGGACTACTCCTTACTTTACTTTGCATGTACTTGCTTAAGAAAAAAGTATCTCCAATCACTATTATCCTTGCCCTCTTCGCAGTGGGTATTGTAGCACATGTGCTTCACATCATGTAATCAAGCAACTTAAAAGGAACCAGGTTCTAAAATCTGATTCCTTTTTTCTATACTTTTATTCGGCCAAGGCTCCCATTGGATCCCATGGTGCAAGTACGATTGGTTCTGCTTCATAGGCAGCTTGTTCTGCTGCTGTCAGCAATTCTTTACGGACAACGATTTGGTAAGTGTATTCGTCCATCCAAGCGTCTGAGGCAACAAAGTAACCATCTGTACCGACCTTGTCTCCCCATGAGTTTTCAACCTTCCACTTGATTGATTTGCCATTTTCATCCAAATCAACACCTGTCAAGACCATAGCGTGGGTCATCAAACTTTCACTGTAGTCCAAACGTCCAGCCTTGTCTTGAGTGAGTTGAATGTCCATGCTTGATTCAAAGTCATAAACATCTGTCGCAAGGATTCCAGCCTTACGGTTGCTGAGCTGGCCGACATCAGAACCAAACCAAACAGTCTCACCTGCTTGCATTTGAGCAATCGCCAATTCTTTCAAACGCTCCATAGGAACGTTGATGTAACGAACTGCACGGCTACCGACAACATTTCCCAACATCTCAACTGTGTAAGATTTTCCGTATGGTTTATCAGCAGTTGGAGCATTGATAACAGAAACGTAATCTTCTAGTGGAAGATTGACATATTTCTTGTAAAATTCTTGTGGAGTAATGCTCTTTTCACTTTGGTAGTTGTTATCCTTATCACGATAAGCAAAGTCAAATTTACGTGGTGGAAGACCTAGTGACATAGCAAGGAAATTAAAGATTTCTTGCAAGAGGTCTTCTTTCTTAGCTTGAACAGTCGCTTGGTCTGCGCCAGAAGCGAGCAAGTCACGCAAGATTTGAGCATCTTGACGAAGCAATTTATTAAGGATCGCATTTAGCTCACGACTGCTGCTAGATGAAACAGACTCAGGATAAACTGACTTAGGCACGACACCGTATTTTTCAAAGAGGGAAACGACCATATCCCATTGACCACCATCTTGTTGAGGTGTTTGAAGTAGGAATTTAACCTTACGGCTCGTCAAGTCTTGGTCTGCAGTCGCAATCACTTGCTCCAAAAACCAGTTGGATTTCTCATACTTGTCCCAGAAGAAAGTGTGGGCTTGTGATAACTCAAAGTTTTCCAATTTATATTGAGAGATGAGCTTGTGGCGGAAGGTGTTGAGAGCTGCAAACATCCAGCAACGACCAGAAGCTTTCTGGTTAGTAACCTTGTCCTTGGTCAAATCCAATGAGAAAACAGGTGTGTTATCTACATGGCTTTGGCGACGTTCTAGGGCTGCAAAAATTCCGTTGTGGCTGGCAGCATTTTCAATCGCTTGGTATTTTACATTTGCTTCATAGTTGGCAAATAGTTTATTAGTAAATGATTCTTGAATCGCGTTCATAGATTCCTCCTTTTATTCTACAGTCTATTATAACTCTTTTCTCAAAGGAAGCAACTAAAAAACATAAAAGGCGAGGATATTCTCCCTCACCTTTTTCAAATTTATACTCTTCGAAAATCTCTTCAAACCACGTCAACGTCGCCTTGCCGTATTCAAGTACAGCCTGCGGCTAGTTTCCTAGTTTGCTCTTTGATTTTCATTGAGTATTAAACTAAATTAAATAATATTAGCGCGGAGAATTTCTAATTCTTCCTTGGTCAAGCGACGCCATTCCCCTCGTTCCAGGTTCTCATCTAATACTAAAGTTCCCATAGTCAATCGTTGCAAGTCCACCACTTCCTTGCCACAGTAGCCCACCATACGCTTGATCTGATGAAACTTCCCTTCTGCAATGGTCACACGGATTTTGCTTTGATTCTTTTCTGTATCTATGGATACAAGCTCCAGTATAGCGGGTTGACAGGTAAAGTCTTTGAGAGGAATACCCTCAGCAAATGTCTCCACATCTTCTTGGGTCATGATTCCCTTGACTTGTGCCAGATAAGTCTTGTCCACATGACGCTTGGGCGAAAGAAGAACATGAGCCAGCTGACCATCATTGGTCAAGAGCAAAAGACCATGCGTGTCAATATCCAAGCGTCCTACTGGGAAAACTTCCTTGCTCCGAGCAATATCATCCAGCAAGTCCAGAACGGTTCTGTGCTTGGGATCCTCAGTCGCTGAAATAACACCTTTGGGCTTGTTCATCATGTAGTAGACAAACTCTTCATACTCCAACACTTGCCCGTCAAAGCGAATCTCATCTCTTTCTTCATCAATCTTCAATTTAGCTGATTTCTCTTTTTTTCCATTTACCGTCACGCGACCAGCCTTGAGAAAGTTTTTGACCTCAGTTCGGCTCCCCACAGCGCAGGCAACTAAAAATTTATCTAATCTCATAGAACTATTATATCATATCAAAAGGAGGCTGGTACAATGACCAACCTCCTTTTCGTTTCATACTCTTCAAAAATCTCTTCAAACCGCGTCAACTTCATCTGCAACCTCAAAACAGTGTTTTGAGCTGACTTCGTCAGTTCTATCTACAACCTCAAAGCAGTGCTTTGAGCAGCCTGCGGCTAGTTTCCTAGTTTGCTCTTTGATTTTCATTGAGTATCAGATTTAAGAAATTAACTTCCTCGTCTCCAGAAAATCGCTAAGACAATCATGGAACCTAGTACTGCCGGAATAATGGCAGTTCCTGCTATTATCGGTCCCCAAGTCCCAAAAAGTAAGTGGCCTATAAAAGCACCAATCCAACCGAGAAACATTTTCCCAAAACATCCCATTCGCTCTCCACGATTGGTTAGAGTACCTGCTAAAAATCCCACTAGGAGACCAACGAACATACTTCCTAACATATTATCTCCTTAATTTGCCCAATCTCCGTTACGGAAGAGTGGTACACGTGTCCCGTCCTCACGGATACCATCGATATCCATTTGGTTAGAACCAATCATAAAGTCTACGTGAACATCTGAACGGTTAAGCCCCGCAGCTTCAAGCTCCTCTTCGCTCATCTCCGCTCCACCAACGACGCTAGTTGCATAGGCTGCACCGATAGCCAAGTGATTTGACGCATTCTCATCGAAAAGGGTGTTAAAGAAGGTAATGCCTGACTGAGAAATTGGGCTTGGATCTGGTACCAAGGCACATTCACCCAAGGCACGCGCACCTGCATTTTCAAAGACAAGGTCTTTCATGACTTGATCGCCCTTCTCAGCAGTAATGTCAACGATTTGTCCATCCTTAAAGGTCACCTTAATGCCTTCAATGATATTTCCGTTGTAGCTAAGCGGTTTTGTAGAAGTGACATAACCATCTGCACGACGGAAGTCAGGCGCTGTGAAGACTTCCTCTGTCGGCATATTTGGCAAGAATCCTTCGCCCTGTGCATTGATAGCACCAGCTGATTCCCAAACGTGGTTCTTCGGCAAACCAAGGGTCAAATCAGTCCCTGGCGCTGTGTAGTGAAGGGCTGAAAATTGTTCTTTATTAAGCATATCTGCCTTGCTCTTGAGGATAGCTGCATGCTCTTCCCAAGCCTTAACAGGATCTTCTTCATAGACACGGCAAGTTTTGAAAATTTGGTCCCAAAGGAGATCGACTGCTTCTTCGTCGCTCGCAGCATTTGGAAAGACTTTCTTAGCCCATTCAAGTCCAGCAGCGGCTGCTACAGTCCAGCTAACCTTGTTGGATTGAGTTGCGATACGCATTGGCTTCATAGCAAGTCCCATAGCTTTAGCAGAAGCTGAAAGCTTGTCAGCGTCCACACCGTTCAAGGCACCTGGATCAGATGAACGGACACCGAGACGGCTAGCTTTGTTCTCCAAAAGATAGTTCATCTCAGCAATCTTGTATTCTGGTACATTATCCAGACGCTCCATCGGTGCGTGGAGGAATTTCTCACGGTTAATGACATCATCTGTCCACTGAACGATAACCTCATGCGCACCCAAAGCGTAAGCTTCTTTGACAATTAAGTGAGCCAACTCACGTTGCTCCACATCGATAGAGAGAGCCAAAGTGTGACCAGGTTGCACGTTGATTCCGTTCGCAACCAATAATTTCGCATATTTTTCTAGATTTTCTTTAAAATTTGGTAAAACCATTCTGTTTTCTCTTTTCTATTTTTATTTAAACAGGGATAGCAGGCTAACCGCTGCTACCGTAGCACAAATCAAAGTTGTTGCTTTCAAAATTTTATCCGAATCCAGTTCCAGCTGATAATCAAAGACTTTTTGGTTCGGTTTATCTTCTGCGAATATTCTAAGTTTCATGAGAACCCCCCTTAAAATTTATTAAAACAAATCACTATGACTGCCTGTCCTCAGCAAATTTAAAATCAATTCTTCCTTGTCTACTTTATAAACCAAAAGCCAATCTGGCTGGATATGGCATTCACGAACTCCTTGAAAATACTTGGATGCCGTCAATTGATGATCACGATATCTAGCAGGAAGTTCTTTTTCTTGAACAAGAAAATTTAAAACTTCTTCTAATAATTCTGCCTTCAAACCACGCTTCATAGCCAACTTAAAATCTTTTTTAAACTGTTTATGATAACGAATCTTAAGCACGCAAGTCCTCCATCAAGTCTGAGACTGATTCAAAAGACTGGCTCATATTACGATTTTGGTCTAAATCCGTTAATACCTCAAGCAACTTCCGATTTTCGTCTAGTCTAACATCGAAAGGTAAACCCTGATATTGAATAGCTTGACGAAGGAAAATATTGATAGCTGTTGTCATATCCATTCCCAGATTATTAAACACCTGTTGGGCCTGCTCCTTAACCTCACTATCCAAACGGATGCTCATACTCGTCTTTGACATACTCTCACCCTCTTTCTATAGACTATTTTAACAAAAAAGAAGGCCAATGTAAATCTATTGGATATACATTAGCCTTCTTCAGATAGATGATTATCATTGTTCTGATGACTTATTTTCTATAAAATGATTTACCCTAGTCAAGATCTCTTTTTCCAATCCTACAATCTGATCTGATTTCCATTTAGTCTTTTCCGTTATGGCAGCCATTATTTGTAATTTTAAACTCTGACGAGGAAAGATACCTTCTTCTTTCCATTGTTTTAATTTGGCCTCTGGATAGGAATTGCCAAACCGGGAGTTCTGACTATCTGTAATGATACAAAGATTGCCAAAGGAATGTAAAAAATCAGCAGGTAATTGGCTCTCTCCATCGTGTCCGTTTGGATTCTGAGGAAACCAATGCTCTATGGAACGGCGATAGGCAAATTTGAAATTATCAAATTTAATATCCTTGTACTCTTTCTCTAATTCGGCACGATTTTTCCATAAAACATAATCTACAAAGTTAAAAGCATAAACAGGAATTGCCCCATATTTTTTGATACTTTTATCTTCAGTAAACAATCTTTCCTCAGCATATCTCACTGCCATTTTCTCAAGAAAATCCTTAAACAGACTAGCAAATTCTGTTTGATTTAACTCTTCAATATGGTTAAACAAGAATTGCAAGATTTCATATAACCAACGACTATCACGATTGGCAGTAAAGGTCACAGCAAACATGGATTGGAGAAGAATGATGTTTTGGTTAATTTCCGAATCTGAAAATGTATTCTTAGTAAAGCGTTCTTCAACTATGTAATGCTCTTTCGCTTTTCCATTAGGTTGATATTCATAATAAGTCCCCTTCTGCAAAAACCATTCATCCTTATTTCTGCTCGAAGAATCCATATTTGAATTTCTAACGATGTAATTATCAAAAATATGTTTTATTTTAAGAAGAAATTCACTGAATTCAATAACCCAAGTCTTATTTTTATTTTTTATATCAAATAGAGCTAGAAGTTTCTTATCGTCTAACTGAACCTCATTGGTATCCTTACCTTCCCAAATTGCCAATACATGGAGTAGGAAGGTTGGAAAATCGATAACTTGGGTATAATCACCAAAATCTTTTTCTACTTCTATATTTTTTTCATTTATCTTTTTTCCTAATATATCTGATAACTTTCTTCTTTCATTTTGATAAAAATCAATATCATCATAAATATTATGAAATGAGTAATTTGTAAAATGCCATCCAAAAATACGTTCACGTTCTTGAAAGTCATCTGCTCTCTTCCGCCGCATCTTAAACTGACTTGCTACCGGCTTATCAAACTCTGCACAGGCATCCCAAATTCTTGCAAACTTTTGCGCCATTTCTTGATCTTCACCAAATTTAGACATCATTTGTGCCTTAAGAATCTCATGAGCCTCTAGTTGTTCTCCTCGAGAATTGAAACGTTCGAAATAAAGATTCAAATCTAAATCTTCAGGAAGTATACTCCGAAAAATGATGACCTTTTCAAAAAGATAATTAACGAAAGACTGAGGATTCAATTGGCGCTCTTCCAACACTTTTTTCAATGCGTCTCTAGCATGTCCGTAACCTCTAGTCAGCTCATTTTCATCGCCCTCTAAAATTTTTTTCTTGGCAAATAAATCTTGAATATTCTTATTTGATTTCTTCCTAGCTGGGAAGGTAAGATTGACAGCTTTCAATCTATCAAAACCAAACTCATGCTTCAAAGCTAAGGCAATCAAATTAAGAGCGGTTGTCCGCTGTTGCCCATCTATGATTTTGAAAATGTTATTCTCTTTATTAACGACTAATGTTCCAATATAGTAATTATCTCTATTTTCTTGAACAGCATCTGCTACGTCGTTCAATAACTGCTCAATTTCATCATAAGTCCAAGCAAAATTTCTCTGATAAAGAGGAATAGCATAGGTATCTTCATTTAACAAACGATTAACTGATAAGCTTATATGTGTTTCTACCATTTATCTTTTTCCTCTTCTATAATCTTGTCCACAGTATAATTTTCAAATAATTCTCTATCTATCTTGATCATGAAATCATTCGGAGTAACAGCATGGGATAAAAGTTGAAATAACTTTTGAGTCTCTTTTTGTCTAAAACTTCCACCAGCAGCGTATTTCCCTACCGTTGCATCATATATGGCTTTAGACTTAACCCGAGGGTAATAAGACCAAATAAACAAGGTCTCTACTATCTCCTTTGATAGCTCATCTTTTCCAAATCTCTCTGCAAAAAGCGAGCAAATATTTAGGAATATATTGTGGCACTTGAGGTAGCGTCCCTTTGAGCTATTGTAAATATTCAACATACCTTTTGGGTAAGCTACATTTTTTTCTCCCTCTGACTCATTAGAAAGTCCTAACTCATCATTTAAAAAATCTTTATGTTCTTTAATAGTTTCATGAGCAGATTCAATATACTCAAAAAATTTACTTCCATCAATGATTGGCATAGTAATGGACATGGGGAGATTTTCAATATGACGATACAATTCTAAGTATGGAAAGTTCTGATTCAAATCAACACCTTTAAAATCGTCAATAAAATCCTCTGTAAAACGGAGATAAGATCCGTAACGCTTGTTTGTCAAGCCTGTCTCTCCTCGGGACCAACGTCTCATACGAAAAAGATGTTTATCAAACAACTCTTTGAGACTTAAATCTTTATCCTCTACAAATTGCTCCCACTTTTCAACAATCTTTTCATCTTCTGAATCTTCCTTGCGAAGATGATAGGCTTTGAGCAAATCATGAGGTTCTAAAGATTTACCACGATTATTCTGAGAATCAAATAACTGAAAGGCTTCCGATAATCGTTCCTGTGGCATAGTAATCACGGAGACAGAACAATTTTCCAATAAAAAATTGCAAATATCTTTTGCCTGATTTTCGCCAACCAATTGAGTCAAATTTTCCCACTCATTATAATTTTCACTCGCATGATAGCAAGATAGCTCTCCAAATACAGCAGCACTCAGCAGTTGCTTAGCACCCTTATAATTCTCTAATCTATCTAATAAATGAAGAAACAAGGAAATAGAAATTAGCCGTTGCTGTCCATCGACAATATCTAAGTATCTATCATTTTCATGATCTAAGTATCCATCATTCTCATGTAAGATTTCATGTAAGATAACGGAACCAATCTGATATTCCTTTTTGTCCATAGCATCTCGTAAATCATAAAAAAGATTACGGATATGTTTTCTGTTCCATTTATATGGTCTTTGATAAGAAGGAATCCGCAACTTCCCTTCTTTCAATAGTTCTCCAACCTTTTTAGAAGTAAATTGAATACTCATTTTATCCTCATCTATATTTATCTATCATTTCTTGAACTGTTCGCTTCATATCCTCTACTAAAATCCGAGGAGACAAAACAGTAACTGCTTCCCCTTGCCCCAGTAACCAGCGTTTAAGCCCCGGTGTGTGCTGACTTTCAAATTTAAAATGAGTCCAATCGCCATTTTTCCCAACTATTTTTGCATTTGGAAATTGATCCATCACAATCGTCGGATCGTACAAGTACTCGATTTCAATACTGATTTTCTTCCCGATAAAAGCATCTACTCTCTCGTTACGAATATCACCATCTCTAAATTTATCTCGATAAGAAATAGAGGGTTTCTCTATACCACTAAGGGACCATGACTGGATACGGTCTACTCTTAAAGTAATATAAGTAGCATGTTTCAACTGGTAAACAACCAGATAGAAATAATGACTATCATAGTAAAGAGAGACTGGCAAAACAGTCTGCCTCTTAGAAGACTCAGAATAAGGTTTTTGATAGATAATATCTAGAACCTGTTCATGCAAAATAGCTTCTGATAAATTCCATATTTTCTCGATTCTATTTTGTTGATCCGTTAAGGGAGTATAGTTCAGCTTTTCACTGCCAATGATTTGCTCAATTTCTTTCTGATCATCACGGGGAACTAAGACCAGTAAATTATTTAGTAAGCTATCAATTTCTGGCCTATTCAGTGCTCGATTTTCCAATAAAATCTTTGAAATAACAAGTATATCCTTTTTATTAAAAACTGACTTACTTGATAGGCTATACTTATTCATTTTACGGTTATAAAGCAAATCTCCACTATAACTGGTGTTATTAGATAAAATATCACGGAGTAGCGAAAAATCTCTCTGTATCGTCTTTTCACTAACCTCAAATTCCTGAGCCAGTTGCTTTTTTCCTAGTGAAGTACCTAACTGTAAACGTAAAAAAATTGTTAATAGTCTCTCTTGATCATTCATCTGCAATTTCCTTCTACATATTATTCAAACAATATTATTTCTAGTACATTATTATCACTTCTATAGTCTAACTAGCACTTTATATTCAAAACGATTAAAGCAAAATAAACTAGCCCTTAGGTGATTTCAACTGTACCAATATGCCAGATTCGAAGAACTCAACTACGGATTCATCCATATTTTTTAAGTCTTCGGGTAAGCAGTCTGAATATACAATGAAGAGTCTGCCTCTTTTCTTATTCTCTTTGAATTGCTGCATCCAGTATTCCTGTACCCTTTGATCAGCCTCTCCCAAAAGTTGAACTCCCTCCAGAAAAATCAAGTCATACTCTGTATGCTCCATTTGCAGTTTTATCCATTGACTATGTTTAGAAAAAATCAAATTATCTCTCACTCGATAATATCCAAGTGATGCTATTGGAGTAGCAGGTTTTATTTTAGTTAACGTATAAAACAAATGCCATCTGTCAGTCTCTGAAATACCGCAAATGTAAATACATTGAGAATCTTCTTTTAAGTCTATTTGTGGGAATCCAGTCCAATCACTCCCATCATCTTTCAAGCCTTTTTCAAAATTGTAAATTTGCTCTTCAATTGACACGTTAGAATTTAAAATTCCTTGATTCACCATATTATACTCTCTTTTCTATTATTTTTAAGAGAATTATAACAAATCAAGTGGACATATTTTGTCCACTTGATCAAAATAAGCAATTTTTTAAAACAACTCATCAAATAAACTCAACTGGTTATCCTCTGGCATATTTCCAAGAATACCCATTTCATCCATCTTTTCAACCAAGGTTGATGAGAGCCCGCCACGTTTGCGTAGTTCTGTTTTAGAAAGGAATTCTCCCTCTTCACGCGCTCGCACCAACTGCTTAGCAACGTTCTCTCCCAGACCATCCATTGCTACAAATGGTGGGATGAGGGTATCCCCATCGATAAGGAACTCTGTCGCCTGACTACGGTAGAGATCGAGTTTTCCAAACTTGAAACCTCGTTCCCACATCTCATTGACAATCTCAAGAGTTGTATAAAGATCGATTTCCACATTAGAGGCTTCATTGTTCTTCCGTTTTTCAGAGATTTCTTCCATTCTGCGCTTAATGGCATCCAAGCCCGCACCCATGGTCTTGATATCAAAAGCCTTGGCACGAATGGAGAAGTAAGCACAGTAGTAATAAATAGGATGGTGAACCTTGAAGTAAGCTACACGCAAGGCCATCATAACGTAGGCTGCCGCATGGGCTTTAGGGAACATGTACTTAATTTTCCCACAGGACTCGATATACCACTCTGGTACCTTATTGGCCTTCATAGCTTCGATATAGCCATTTCTCTCCTCTTCGGAAATCTTGAGCCACAAGCCTTTACGCACCCGTTCCATGATAGTAAAGGCCATCTTAGGTTCGAGACCCGCGTGCATGAGATAAACCATGATGTCGTCCCGACAACCGATAACAGTTGATAGGTCCGCAATTCCTTGTTTAATCAAATCTTGGGCATTCCCCAGCCAAACGTCGGTACCGTGGGACAACCCTGACAACTGCAACAATTCTGCAAAAGTCGTCGGATGGGTTTCATCGACCATTCCACGGACAAAGTTGGTCCCAAACTCAGGAATCCCCAGCATGCCTGTCGGAGTTCCGATTTGCTCAGGTGTCACCCCTAGCACATCAGTCCCAGAAAAAAGGGCCATAACGCCTTCGTCATCCATAGGAATTTCATTAGGGTCAATCCCAGACAAGTCCTGTAATTTCCGAATCATGGTCGGATCATCATGTCCCAGTACATCTAGTTTGAGGACGTTCTCATCGATATCGTGGAAGTTAAAGTGAGTGGTCTGCCATTCAGCCGTCACATCATCCGCTGGATACTGGACAGGCGTAAAATCATAGACATCCATGTAGTTAGGAATAACAACGATTCCCCCCGGGTGTTGACCTGTTGTTCGCTTGACACCAGCCGCACCTTGAGCGAGGCGTTCCACCTCCGCATCTCGATAAAACTTGCCATAGTCTCGCTCATAGCCCTTGACAAAGCCATAGGCGGTCTTAGCAGCCACCGTACCAACCGTTCCTGCACGGAAGGCATATTCCTCACCAAAAATATCACGCACATCCAAGTGGGCACTAGGCTGGTCTTCTCCTGAGAAGTTCAAGTCGATATCGGGAACCTTGTCTCCATCAAAACCAAGGAAAGTCTCGAAAGGAATATCCTGTCCGTTTTTGCTGAGTTTGTGACCACATTTTGGACAGTCCTTATTGGGCATATCAAAACCTGAACCGTAAGAACCATCAGTTATAAACTCACTGTACTGACACTGACCACAGACATAGTGAGGAGAAAGAGGATTGACTTCTGTAATCCCAATCATGGTTGCAACGAAACTAGATCCTACAGAACCACGAGAACCAACCAAGTATCCCCGTTCATTAGAACGTTGCACCAGCATCTGCGATGCCAGATAAATCACGGCAAATCCATTCCCCAGAATAGAAGTTAATTCTTTTTCAATCCGCAAATCAACAATATCTGGCAACGGATTTCCATAAATCTCAAAAGCTCTCTTATAGGTTAATTCGGCAACTGTTTCTTCAGCCTTATCAATGAAAGGTGTGTACAAATCACCCTTAACAACCTCAACGGTTTCAAAGATTTCTGCCAAGGCATTGGTGTTTTCAATAACCAATTTCCGAGCCAGTTCCTCTCCCAAGAAGGCAAATTCATCCAACATCTCATTAGTCGTTCTAAAATGAGCCTTTGGCAAAGGAGCTGGTTGGGCATGTTCCCCATGACCGATGGTCCGGTTAATCATAGCCCCCTGTCCCAAACTACGGACGATAATTTCACGATAAATCTCTTCTTCGGGTTCTATATAGTGGACATTTCCCGTAGCCAGAACGGGCTTGCCAAGGCGGTCCCCAACCTCAATCAAACTCTTGATAATAGTCTGGAGTTCCTCCATATCCTTGACCTGCTCCTTAGCAATAAGTGGCGCATAGATAGCTGGAGGCATGACCTCGATAAAGTCATAATACTTAGCCACCTCGACCGCCGCATCCACACCTTGGGATACAACTGCATCAAAAACCTCACCTTCAGAGCAAGCTGAACCTAAAATCAAACCTTCCCGATGGGCATCTAAAACCGTTCTCGGAATCCGTGGCACTCCTTCAAAGTACTTGGTATTAGACAACGAAACCAGCTTAAAAATATTTTTTAGGCCGACCTGATTCTTGACATAAATGGTCGCATGTTTAATCCGAGCTTTTTTATAAGAATCTGGACTAATCAAATCAATGTTGAGTCTAGCTAAATCAGTCACACCATGTTTTTCTGCCACCTCTTTGATAAAGATGAAAAGCAGGCGACCAGTAGCTTCCGCATCGTAGTTGGCCATATGATGATGTTCCAAAGCCACACCAAAACGCTTGGTCAAAGATCCCAAACCATGACGTTTATACTCAGGATAGAGATTTCTTGCGAATTCGAGCGTATCGATAACTGGTTGACTAATTTTTGGCAGACCATGACGCTCATAATTGGCATTCATAAAGCCAACGTCAAAGGTTGCATTGTGGGCAACTAAGACTGTATCCTTACAAAATTCTTGAAATTCTTGCAGAACTTGTTCCAGTGGTTTGGCATTTTTGACATGATCATCTGTAATACCAGTCAACTCCGTGGTAAAGGCCGACAAGGGATGACCAGGATTGATAAATTCATCAAATTCAGCAATGACATTCCCCTTGTACATCTTAGAAGCCGCAACCTGAATCAAGTCATTATAGATAGCTGAAAGCCCCGTCGTTTCTACGTCAAAGACCACGTAGGTCGCTTCCGACAAGTCCATCTCCACTTCATTATAGACGATAGGGACACGGTCCTCCACGATATTGGCTTCCATTCCATAAATCAGCTGAATTCCCGCTTTCTTAGCCGCCTTATAGCCATGTGGGAAGGACTGGACATTTCCATGGTCCGTAATGGCAACCGCCTTATGTCCCCACTTAGCAGCTGTCGCAACAATCTCTTCGACCTCTGGCAAAGCATCCATAGTCGACATGTTAGTATGAGCATGAAACTCAACTCGACGCTCACCTTCTGGCATCAAATCCTTCCGCTCATAGTGAACAACTTCCTGCACATCCTGCACATTCATAGTCAAATCGCGTGTGAAGTTATTCATCTCCACATTCCCACGGACCCGGAGCCAAGAATTTTTCTTAATTAGATCAAACTTCTGAGCTTCTTCCTCGTTCTTAACCCACTTTTGCATCGAAAAACTTGAAGTGTAGTCTGTCATTTTAAAGTTGATCAAAACACGACCTGTTCTAGTCACTTTTTGCTCCACATCAAAAACAACCCCTTCAAAGACCAGACGATTTTCCTCCGTCGTCACTTCGATCATAGGAGTAATCTCCGCCTTATCCAGCTTGGGTTTAGCTGCAGCCTTTTTGGTTTGAAAATCAAAGGCTGGTTTCTCTTCCGCTGGAGGAGGTGCCATCTGTTCTAGTTGTTCCATAGCACGGAGTGCTTCTTCATTGGCCGCTTGAACAATCTGCTCATTTTCAGCATGAAAGGCTTCCTCTTGCTCTTGGGTCAGGACATCACTCTTCTCAACTTGACAGTTAAAAGTTGGAAAACCAAATTTTTCAAATTGTTTAGCCAAATTAGGAAGGTGATTTTTCTTAAAATGTTCCTTATCAATCGCCTCTGAGCCTTCAATAAAGAGTTGATCGCCCTCAGCACGAACTTGCAAATTTTGATAGAGGGACTTAAAACCTTGACTAGCACATGGCCCGTCAGAAAAAGCCTCTCTATAATAGGCCTGCAAGAGTTGATTTGAAAATTCTTGAGACCGAGCCTTGATTTCGAAAACAGCTTTATTGCCTGTCTTAGAAAATTCTTCCCTCAAACCTTTCTTTAATTCTAAAAAGATTTCAATAGGTAAAATATTAGAAAATACGAAATGAAACTCCCATACCTTACTAATTTTATGAACCACAACTCGCTCAATATCAGCCTGTAATAAAGCAGGATCCTGTCTCATTTCAGCAGACATCCCCAGTTGATTCATCAAAATTTCAAAACTGTTTGACATTCATTTTCCTCACATTATTCTCCTACTATTTTACCATATTTAGAAGTATTTTCTAAAGACAAAAGGAAGCCACTAAGTGACTTCCTTCTAGAGCGAGGACTGATTAGTCTTCACCTTTGTTTTTCTTAATGATTTCTTCTTGTACTGACTTAGGTACATCTTCGTAGTGGTCAAATACCATCATGAATGTACCACGTCCTTGAGATGCAGAACGAAGAACTGTTGCGTAACCGAACATTTCAGCAAGTGGAACGTAAGCACGAACGATTTGGCTGTTACCGTGTGCTTCCATACCATCTACACGTCCACGACGAGCAGTTACGTGCCCCATAACATCACCAAGGTTTTCTTCTGGAACAGTGATTGTTACAAGCATCATTGGCTCAAGGATAGCTGGTTGTGCTGATTTAGCAGCTTCTTTAAGAGCAAGTGAAGCCGCGATCTTGAAGGCAGTTTCAGATGAGTCGACATCGTGGTATGAACCATCGTAAAGCTTAGCTTTAACGTCAACCATTGGGTAACCTGCAAGAACACCGTTAGCCATAGATTCTACCAAACCTTTTTCAACCGCTGGGATAAATTCACGAGGAACCACACCACCGACGATTGCGTTTTCGAATTCGAATCCTTTACCTTCTTCGTTTGGAGTAAATTCAATCCATACATCACCGAATTGACCTTTACCACCAGACTGACGTTTGAAGAATCCACGTGCTTGAGTAGAAGCGCGGAATGTTTCACGGTAAGATACTTGAGGAGCACCTACGTTCGCTTCAACTTTGAACTCACGACGCATACGGTCAACAAGGACGTCAAGGTGAAGCTCACCCATACCTGAGATAACTGTTTCACCAGTTTCAACGTTTGTTTCAACGCGGAATGTTGGATCTTCTTCAGCCAATTTTTGAAGGGCGATACCCATCTTGTCTTGGTCAGCTTTAGATTTTGGCTCAACCATCAATTGGATAACTGGTTCTGGAACATTGATTGACTCAAGAATGATTTTAGCTTTTTCATCTGTCAATGAGTCACCAGTTGTAGTATCTTTCAAACCAACGGCAGCAGCGATATCACCTGAGTAAACAGTGTCGATTTCTTGACGGCTGTTAGCGTGCATTTGAAGGATACGTCCGATACGTTCACGTTTACCTTTAGAAGTGTTCAATACGTATGAACCTGATTGAAGAACACCTGAGTAAACACGGAAGAATGTCAAACGACCTACGAATGGGTCAGTCATGATCTTGAAGGCAAGAGCTGCAAATGGCTCTTCGTCAGATGCTGGACGAGTTTCTTCAGCATCTGTGTCTGGGTTAATACCTTTGATTGCTGGGATATCAAGTGGGCTTGGAAGGTAGTCAATAACCGCATCAAGCATCAATTGAACACCTTTATTCTTGAAGGCTGAACCACACAATACTGGGAAGAATTCAACGTTGATAGTCGCTTTACGGATACCAGCTTTCAATTCTTCGTTAGTGATTTCTTCACCTTCGAGGTATTTCATCATCAATTCTTCATCAGTTTCAGCAACTGCTTCAACCAATTTTTCACGGTATTCTTGAGCTTGGTCAAGGTATTCAGCTGGAATATCTTCTTCAAGGATATCTGTACCAAGATCGTTCGTATAGATTTCAGCTTTCATCTTGATCAAGTCGATGATCCCACGGAAGTCATCTTCAGAACCGATTGGCAATTGGATTGGGTGTGCATTTGCTTGAAGACGATCGTGAAGTGTGCTTACAGAGTAAAGGAAGTCAGCACCGATTTTGTCCATTTTGTTGGCAAATACGATACGTGGAACTCCGTACTCAGTTGCTTGACGCCATACTGTTTCAGTTTGAGGCTCAACACCTGATTGTGAGTCAAGAACGGTAACCGCACCATCCAATACACGAAGAGAACGTTGTACTTCGATTGTGAAGTCCACGTGTCCTGGTGTGTCGATGATGTTTACGCGGTGGTTGTTCCATTGAGCTGTTGTCGCAGCAGATGTGATCGTGATACCACGCTCTTGCTCTTGCTCCATCCAGTCCATTTGTGACGCACCTTCGTGAGTTTCACCGATTTTGTGGATTTTACCAGTGTAGTAAAGGATACGCTCAGTTGTAGTTGTTTTACCAGCATCGACGTGAGCCATGATACCGATATTACGAGTTTTTTCAAGTGAAAATTCGCGTGCCATGAGGTTTGTTTCTCCTATTTATTTTTGATTTCTATTCTATTATAACATGATTTTAATAAAAACGGATAGGCAGGACCTACCCGTTCTCAATGTTTTCATGCTATTGTTGGTTTCAACTTGTAGATTTACAAGTTGAATTGAACTCGGGCTAAAGTTAATTAGCCGATTTGAGCCGGAACGGGATGCTGTGTGAAAAAGATAAACTTCCTTGTATTCGTCGAATACTGCGTCAGTTTCCTATTTTCACCTTGCATCCTTACCGTTCCTAGCATCATGATTTTACCAACGGAAGTGTGCGAATGCACGGTTAGCTTCAGCCATACGGTGAGTGTCTTCACGTTTCTTAACTGCTGCACCAGTGTTGTTAGCAGCATCCAAGATTTCTTTTGCAAGACGGTCTTGCATTGTGTGTTCACCACGAAGACGAGCGATTGTTACCAACCAACGAAGTCCAAGTGTTGTACGACGTTCTGGACGAACTTCAACTGGGACTTGGTAGTTAGAACCACCAACACGGCGTGCACGTACTTCAAGTACAGGCATGATGTTTTCCATAGCTGTTTCAAATACTTCAAGCGCATCGTTGCCAGTAGCTTCTTTGATTTGCTCAAAGGCACCGTAAACGATTGAAGCAGCTGTACCACGTTTACCGTCAAGCATAACGCGGTTGATAAGACGAGTAACTAGTTGTGAATTGTAAAGCGGATCTGGCAATACGTCACGTTTTGGAGCTCTATTTTTACGACTCATTTCTCTTTATCCCCTTTCCTTATGCTTTTGGACGTTTAGTACCGTATTTAGAACGGCCTTGTTTACGATCGTTAACACCTGCAGTATCAAGTGCACCACGGACGATATGGTAACGTACCCCTGGAAGGTCTTTTACACGTCCACCACGAAGAAGAACCACGCTGTGTTCTTGCAAGTTGTGTCCGATACCTGGGATGTAGGCAGTAACTTCGATAAGGTTGCTCAAACGTACACGAGCGAATTTACGAAGGGCTGAGTTAGGTTTTTTAGGTGTCATTGTTCCAACACGAGTTGCAACACCACGTTTTTGTGGTGAAGAAACGTTTGTTTGAACTTTTTTATGACTGTTGTAACCAACGTTCAAAGCTGGTGATTTAGATTTTTCTACTTTTGATTTACGCGGTTTGCGAACCAATTGGTTAATTGTAGGCATCTACATTCTCCTGTGTTTTTTTATTTTTGGTGATGATACACTTGGTGACAGCTATCATCTGTGTGTACTTTTGCAACATTTGTCAGCACGTCCCTGTACACTCTTGAGAGACCAAAAGTAAAAAGTACCGTCTATTATTGTAACAAAATTTTCCATTGGTTGTCAAGATATTTTTCTTTTTTATTGTTAATTTTAGCTCTGGTAAGTTCTCAAAGTAACTTCCACTCGCCTGACTAAAGTGGAAATTAGTCTAAAACGGATTTTTATGGTGGAATTAAGTGTGAGACTTTCCGTTCCATCATTGAGAAGATGGGAAAAGACCCGTCAACGATTTCAAAAGAAATCAAGCGCAATCGTATCATGCATCCAACATCCGTCAAATCTGATTGCACGGATTGCCCACTTCTCAAAAAGCTCCTTATGTCTGTAACAACGCGTTTTTCTCATACTAAAAGCTAGGTTGTGGAAAACTGGAAGTTGGTTTTATATTGAATTGAAATAAGACATGAACAAATCTATTGGGAAAGTCAACTTAATTTCTAGAAATGTTTTAATAGCAACAACGTACTATTCTAGTTTCAATCTGCTATAGAAGTTACCCTTTTCATTCTCTCAAAAATCAATCATAAAAGAGGAGAAATCGAAGTTCCTCCTCTTCACTGTTTACTATCGAATCAAGTAAATCAAATCGTTACTCATTCACAATTTTTTCATCAACTTTAGGGTTTAGAGTTGTTCCCCAATGTGTAATTGTACGCTGTTGTACTAGTGGTAAGTCTGTGCGGTTGTAAACTGTACGCCATGGTTCCCATACAAGACCCGTCTTTTCTTGAACCTTGATGCGAAGATTACGGACATTTCCTTTAAATTGAATCTCTGTTTGGAAGCCTGAAGTTCTGTTTTTCCCGTTATCTTCCCATTGACGTGAACGGATTTCTGGATTTCCTTGTTCATCATATGTAATTTCATCCCAATAGATGTAGTAACGCGCAACATAAGCACCCTTATGATGAAGTTTCAAGAAGCCATTTTTGTAAGAAGTAACCTTCGTTTCGATATAGTCTGTACTATTTTGTAAAGTTGCTTGGGCATTATCTTTTAGGAAGGCAGTCTTATATGAGATTGGCACAGCTGGACTTTGAGCGCTAAAGTTAGCTCCTTCTCTGATGAGTTCCTTCAAGTTTTCGACTGTTCCTGTGACAACTTTGGCGGCACCGCTAGCATTACCTCCTACAATTACCGCTGTTACAGAAGTATTCTTCAATAGACGGCTCCATTCAGAATTTGGAGCAATTGTTGCGCCTTTGATAACCGCATTGATAGCTGCTTTTAATTCAGTAGACTTACTTGTTGACTCAAACTTAACATAGATTTGACGTCCGTAAGAAACGTTTGATACATATACAGGTGGAGTTTGTGAATCAACGCCTCTTTGTTTTAAATCTTCAGGTGTCACACTCTTGTCAAATACAGCCGCTGGATTGGTCGGTGCATCAAATGTCGCTGTATAGTAGATTTGTTTGAAGTTTACAACTTCAATTTGCTTTTCACCCTTTTGCACAGCCTCAAAGTCAATCTTGAGCGGTGCGCCTGCTTTTTCAAAGTCTGCACCAAATTTTGCTTTCAATTGGTTCATGCTATAGGCTGTAGTTGATTCATACTGAACACGGGCAGGAACGGAATGGCTAGATGAGTAATTCTTTGTCCATTTTTCAACCAAGGTATTCATTGCTTCTTGCATACCACTAGTTGTAGGATTTGCTTCGATTTGATTTTCAGAATGAATCATACCAGGTAAATCGACGCTGACTGTCCCCTTTGCACGGGCAAGACTAATCAATTCTGGCTGATTTTCTAGCAGATTTTGGTTTGCCTTATACAAGCCACCTAGGAAGACATTTTGATTTCCATTGATGGAAACATCTGCTGTGCCTGTAGAGAGGGTTTTCTTGATTTTTTCTACAACGACAAACTCTCCATTTTGTTCCTTAGCACTTGTGTTGTAGCGATTTTCTAAGGTTTCTCCTTTGCGAGTTAAAATATCCAAAGGATTATAAGTTAAGCCAAAAAGGTAGTCTTTCAATGCTGATGTTTGATCTACTACTGGTGCAATTCTATCCTGTCCAACTTGAGTTGTTGCTGAACGGAATACTTCCACCTCTGCCAAGCTCAATGGGGTATTTTTAGTTTTCAACTCCACTTTTACATAACGAGCGCCTTTGGCGGTGAAGAAAACTTCAAGTTCTGCCTTCCCATTCAAACTATCAAAGTGTTGACGAGCAACTTCTTGTTTTGCTTCATTTAACAAAACAACATCAAAATTAGAAAGACGATTAGCTACATTCCCATCTCCACGATTGTAAAGTTTAACTTTTCCAACATTCTCTGTTTTTCCAAGATCGACTTGCCACCAAGCATTGTCTTCAAAGTTTGTATGCGTTACAGAATGGTGCCCATAGTCACTATCAACATTACCATCCACTGCTCGTGTAGCAGCTCCTCCATAAGCAGTAGAGCTTTGACTAGCTTGTTTTCCACGAGCGATGTTTTCTGTCTCAACTGGACGATTCCCTTGCTCTGTAGCCAAAGCTACTCCCTGAGCGTTCAATAAAAAGGCCGCAACAACAGCACTACACACACCGAGTCCACACTTTTTGACAAAGCGTTGCAAACGTTTTTCTTGATTCATTCCTTATTCCTCCGTTTTTAAATGAATACGTTTTCCTATTTGTCTATAGTTTATCAAATTTCAAGTAAAAGTCAAGCACAAATCAGCAAAAAAGTCAAGAAAATAAGAAGAAAACGTTTGCTGAATTTTTCTGATATTTTCTTTAGATTTCCAGTAAATACTATAGTTTGGAAACTAGATAAAACTTGAGAAGCGCTAGCTTTTTCTCTTCCTATTTATAGTTTCGCTAGATGAACTTTTTAAAGAAATATTAGAAATCAATTTCTGAATAAAAATAGCTGAAAACACATCATCTTCCTAATAATACGTCTTGTCTTATGTGACATTTTTATACTCTTCGAAAATCTCTTCAAACCACGTCAACGTCGCCTTGCCGAACTCAAGTACAGCCTGCGGCTAGTTTCCTAGTTTGCTCTTTGATTTTCATTGAGTATTATTTCCATTATTTATACTGATATATAAAATAGTACGGAAAACTTCTCAAAAGTAAGAATTTCTTTTACAAATCAAAGAAAACGCTTGCACTATTTCCTACTGCATGCTATACTGGTATAAAAATTTATTGATTGGAGAATCATTATGAGAAAAACACCAGCTCAAACTGAGAAAAAAATGGTTTACAGCATCCGTTCCCTCAAAAATGGAACTGGTTCTGTCCTTATCGGCGCAAGCCTTGTCCTACTTGCCATGGCCACACCAACTATCTCAGCCGACGAAAGTACAACAACCACTAATGCAAGTAATAGTGAAACTACTACTGCCCTTACTCAACCTCTTACCGATGAAACAAACATCGCTGGCAAGAACGAAAGTGATATTTCTTCACCCGAAAATGCAAACGCTTCCCTAGAGAAAAAAGAAGAAAAACCCGCAACAGAGCCAACAACTCCTGTTGCAAGCCCAGCCGATTCAGCACCACAAACTGGACAAGATCGTTCAAATGAGCCAACTACTTCTACTAGTCCAGTAGCAACTGAAACTAAGGCAGAAGAACCCATCGAAGACAACTACTTCCGTATCCATGTCAAAAAACTTCCTGAAGAAAACAAGGATGCTCAAGGACTATGGACTTGGGACGATGTTGAAAAACCATCTGAAAACTGGCCAAACGGAGCCCTGTCTTTTAAGGATGCTAAAAAAGACGACTACGGCTACTATCTAGATGTCAAATTAAAGGGAGAACAAGCCAAGAAAATTAGCTTCCTCATCAATAATACAGCTGGGAAAAATCTGACCGGCGATAAATCGGTAGAAAAACTGGCGCCAAAGATGAATGAGGCTTGGTTGGACCAAGATTACAAGGTTTTCTCTTACGAGCCACAACCTGCAGGTACTGTTCGCGTCAACTACTACCGTACAGATGGCAACTATGACAAGAAATCTCTCTGGTACTGGGGAGATGTGAAAAATCCAAGTAGCGCTCAATGGCCTGACGGAACAGACTTTACGGCTACAGGCAAATATGGTCGCTATATCGACATTCCTCTTAAGGATGCCGCCAAAGAATTTGGATTTTTGCTATTAGATGAGAGCAAACAAGGAGACGACGTGAAAATCCGTAAAGAAGATTATAAGTTCACAGATTTGAAAAATCATAGCCAAATTTTCCTAAAAGACGATGACGAATCGATTTACACAAATCCATACTATGTCCATGATATCCGTATGACAGGAGCCCAACACGTAGGTACTTCTAGCATTGAAAGTAGTTTTTCAACACTTGTCGGTGCTAAAAAAGAGGATATCCTCAAACACTCCAACATCACTAATCACCTGGGAGATAAAGTAGCTATTACTGATGTCGCAATCGATGAAGCTGGTAAAAAAGTGACCTACAGCGGAGATTTCTCTGACACAAAACATCCCTATACTGTTAGCTACAATTCCGACCAATTCACTACCAAAACAAGCTGGCGCCTTAAAGATGAGACTTACAGCTATGATGGCAAACTTGGAGCTGACCTCAAAGAAGAAGGAAAACAAGTTGATTTAACCCTTTGGTCACCAAGTGCTGATAAGGTTTCTGTTGTTGTCTACGACAAGAATGATCCTGACAAAGTAGTTGGAACTGTCGCTCTTGAAAAAGGGGAAAGAGGAACTTGGAAACAAACTCTAGATAGCACAAACAAACTAGGAATCACAGATTTCACTGGATACTATTATCAATACCAAATCGAGCGTCAAGGTAAAACTGTTCTTGCACTCGATCCTTACGCTAAATCCCTCGCTGCTTGGAATAGTGACGATGCTAAGATTGACGATGCCCATAAAGTGGCTAAAGCTGCCTTTGTAGATCCAGCTAAACTAGGACCTCAAGACTTGACCTATGGTAAGATTCACAACTTCAAAACTCGTGAAGATGCCGTTATCTACGAAGCTCATGTGCGCGACTTCACTTCAGATCCTGCCATTGCAAAAGACTTGACCAAACCATTTGGTACCTTTGAAGCCTTCATTGAAAAACTAGACTATCTCAAAGACTTGGGGGTTACCCACATCCAGCTCCTTCCAGTCTTGTCTTACTACTTTGTCAATGAATTGAAAAACCATGAACGCTTGTCTGACTATGCTTCAAGCAACAGCAACTACAACTGGGGATATGACCCTCAAAACTACTTCTCCTTGACTGGTATGTACTCAAGCGATCCTAAGAATCCAGAAAAACGAATCGCAGAATTTAAAAACCTCATCAACGAAATCCACAAACGTGGCATGGGAGCTATCTTAGATGTCGTTTATAACCACACAGCCAAAGTCGATATCTTTGAAGATTTAGAGCCAAACTACTACCACTTTATGGATGCTGATGGCACACCTCGAACTAGCTTTGGTGGTGGACGTTTGGGGACAACTCACCATATGACCAAACGTCTCCTAGTTGACTCTATCAAATATCTAGTTGATACCTACAAAGTAGATGGATTCCGTTTCGATATGATGGGAGACCATGACGCCGCTTCTATCGAAGAAGCTTACAAGGCTGCACGCGCCCTCAATCCAAACCTAATCATGCTTGGTGAAGGTTGGAGAACCTATGCTGGTGATGAAAATATGCCTACTAAAGCTGCTGACCAAGATTGGATGAAACATACCGATACTGTCGCTGTCTTTTCAGATGACATCCGTAACAACCTCAAATCTGGTTATCCAAACGAAGGTCAACCTGCCTTTATCACAGGTGGCAAGCGTGATGTCAACACTGTCTTCAAAAATCTCATTGCTCAACCAACCAACTTTGAAGCAGACAGCCCTGGAGATGTGATTCAATATATCGCAGCCCATGATAACTTGACCCTCTTTGACATCATCGCCCAATCTATTAAAAAAGACCCAAGCAAGGCCGAGAACTATGCTGAAATCCATCGTCGTTTACGACTTGGAAATCTCATGGTCTTGACTGCTCAAGGAACTCCGTTTATCCACTCTGGTCAGGAATATGGACGTACCAAACAATTCCGTGACCCAGCCTACAAGACTCCTGTAGCAGAGGACAAACAACCAAACAAATCTCACTTGTTGCGTGATAAGGACGGCAACCCATTTGACTATCCTTACTTCATCCATGATTCTTACGATTCTAGCGATGCAGTCAACAAGTTTGACTGGACTAAGGCTACAGATGGTAAAGCTTATCCTGAAAATGTCAAGAGCCGTGACTATATGAAAGGGTTGATTGCCCTTCGTCAATCTACAGATGCCTTCCGACTTAAGAGTCTCCAAGATATTAAAGACCGTGTTCATCTCATCACTGTTCCAGGCCAAAATGGCGTGGAAAAAGAGGACGTAGTCATTGGCTACCAAATTACTGCTCCAAACGGTGATATCTACGCAGTCTTTGTCAATGCGGACGAAAAAGCTCGCGAATTTAATTTGGGAACTGCCTTTGCCCACCTCAGAAATGCTGAAGTTTTAGCAGATGAAAACCAAGCAGGACCAGTCGGAATTGCCAACCCGAAAGGACTTGAATGGACTGAAAAAGGCTTGAAATTGAATGCCCTTACAGCTACTGTTCTTCGAGTCTCTCAAAGCCGTCCAGCTATGGAAGATAAACCAAAATCTGACCTTCCGAATTCTAGACAAGAACAAGAACAAGAACAAGGTCAAGGTCAAGGTCAAGGTCAAGGTCAAGAGCAGAGTACAAGCGATATTCCAAACCGATCAAACAAACCTGAACATCAAAATCCAGCTCCAGATCCACAAGCTAAATCTGATTCTGCAAAACCAGATGCGAAAGTAGCTGATACAGAAGATAGACCTAGCCAAGCTCCAACTGATTCACAAACTACACAAGTTTCACAACCAGCACAAGAAGCACAACCATCATCTGTAAGTGAAGCTATTCAAAACGGAGCTGTAGAAAACTCTAGCAAGGAAAATATACCTGCAACCCCAGCTAAACAAGCTGAACTTCCAAATACAGGAACCAAAAACGATAACAAACTCCTGTTTGCAGGAATTAGTCTCCTCGCCCTTCTAGGTCTCGGTTTCTTACTAAAAAACAAAAAAGAGAACTAAACTAGCCCTCCTATAGAACAATCCCCCACGTGTTAAAAATTATCAACACGTGGGGGATTATTTTTTGTACAATATTTGTGGTTATAATACATTTGATTAGGATTTTTTATTAAGCCTCTTTCATGGCAAAATAAGCCCGTACTTTGGGTGCTACTTGCATTCCGAATAGTTCAATAGCTCTCAGGACTTGTTCATGAGGCATGGAGCCAAGCGGTAGATGGAGCATGAAGCGGTCCAAACCTAAATCCTCTATCATGCGAATCAATTTTTCGGCCACCTGATCTGGATTGCCCACAAACATAGCACCATTTGGCCCAACTTGCTCCAAATATTGCTCATAACGCAATTCCTGCCAGTGTGGACGGTCTTTGGAAATAGCATCCACTACTTGCTTGGTCGGATGGAAATAATCTTTCACCGCCTGCTCGCCATCCTCAGCAATCCAGCCCCAAGAATGGGCCCCAACCTTTAGTTCCTGACTGGTATGACCCGCTTCGCTACCAATCTCACGATAAGCCTGAATCAATTTTTTAAAATAACGAGGATTGCCACCGATAATGGCATAAACAATCGGTAGACCAGCCTGAGCAATCTTCACTGTTGATTCGACATGACCACCTGTCGCTATCCACAAGGGCAATTTGTCCTGAACTGGACGAGGATAAACTTCTTTACCAGAGATTGTTTGAGTCAATCGCCCTTGCCAGTCTAGTTTGGTCTTTTCATTGACTAACTGGAGCAAGGCCAACTTCTCATCAAAGAGAGCTTCGTAGTCTTTTAAGTCATAACCAAATAGAGGAAAAGATTCCGTGAAAGAACCCCTTCCAGCCATAATCTCCGCACGTCCATTTGACAAAGCATCGATAGTGGCATACTGTTGGAACAAACGAATCGGGTCCATGCTCGAGAGAATACTAACTGCGCTGGTCAAACGGATTTTCTTGGTATTGACTGCCCCAGCTGCTAGTACAATCTCTGGAGCTGATACCGCAAAATCTGCTCGATGATGCTCACCAATCCCATACACATCCAAACCAACCTTATCAGCCAGCTCAATCTCCGCCACCAACTGGCGAATGCGTTCGGCATGACTGTAAGTCTGTCCAGTCCCTTCAAGCTCCGTTGTTTCCCCAAATGTTGAAATTCCCAATTCTACCATTGTGATTCTCCCTATCTATTTCTGTCCTTCAATTTGAAAAATTATTATAATACTCAATGAAAATCAAAGAGCAAACTAGGAAGCTAGCCGCAGGCTGCTCAAAACAGTGTTTTGAGGTTGCAGATGGAAGCTGACGTGGTTTGAAGAGACTTTCGAAGAGTATAACACGAATCTTGACTACAAGCAACCAATCTGCTCACAAGAAAAAGCCTAGATAACTAGACTTTTTTAGCTTATTCTACCGTTACTGACTTAGCAAGGTTACGTGGTTTGTCCACATCGAGGCCACGGTGGAGTGTTGCAAAGTAAGCGACTAATTGCGTTGGCACAACCATTGAAATTGGTGAGAGGTAAGGGTGGACGGTCGTAAGGACGATATCGTCTGTCTCTTTAGCAACATTTTCTTCTGCGATAGTGAGGACCTTGGCACCACGGGCTGCGACCTCTTGGATATTTCCACGAGTGTGGTTGGCAAGGACTGGATCTGACAAGAGGGCCAAAACAGGTGTTCCTTCTTCAATCAAGGCAATAGTTCCGTGCTTGAGTTCTCCTGCCGCAAAGCCTTCACACTGGATGTAAGAAATCTCTTTGAGTTTGAGACTTGCTTCCATGGCTACATAGTAATCTTGACCACGCCCAATATAAAAGGCATTGCGAGTTGTTTCAAGAAGCTCACGAACCTTGGCTTCAATGGTTTCTTTCTCTGAAAGAGTAGATTCGATAGACTGAGCTACAATTGACAACTCATGCACCAAATCAAAGGCTTGCGCTTTGGCATTGCCATTTGCTTCTCCGACTGCTTTTGCAAGGAAGGCAAGGGCTGCGATTTGCGCTGTATAGGCTTTAGTTGATGCCACGGCAATTTCAGGTCCTGCATGAAGGAGCATGGTATGGTTGGCTTCACGAGAAAGAGTTGAACCTGGGACATTTGTCACTGTCAAGCTTGGAATTCCCATTTCATTAGCCTTGACTAAAACTTGACGACTATCCGCTGTTTCACCAGATTGGCTGATAAAGATGAAAAGTGGTTTCTTGCTGAGAAGTGGCATACCATAGCCCCACTCAGATGAGATTCCAAGTTCAACTGGTGTATCTGTCAATTCTTCCAACATTTTCTTAGAAGCAAATCCTGCGTGGTAAGACGTTCCAGCTGCAAGAATGTAGATACGGTCTGCGTCTTGAACAGCCTTGATGATGGCTGGGTCTACGACAACTTGACCAGCCTCATCTGTGTAGGCTTGGATGAGTTTACGCATAACAGTTGGTTGCTCATCGATTTCCTTGAGCATGTAGTAAGGGTAAGTTCCCTTACCGATATCTGACAAGTCAAGTTCAGCAGTGTAACTAGCACGCTCACGACTGTTGCCATCATAGTCTTGAACTTCCACACTATCAGCCTTAACAATTACCAATTCTTGGTCATGAATTTCCATATATTGGTTGGTTTCACGAATCATAGCCATAGCATCTGAGCAGACCATGTTATAGCCTTCTCCAAGACCAATCAAAAGTGGTGATTTATTTTTAGCTACGTAGATGACTCCAGGATCTTGTGAGTCAACCAAGGCAAAGGCATAAGAACCACGGATGATGTGAAGAGCTTTTTTGAAGGCTTCAAGAACTGACAAGCCATCTTCTTCTGCAAATTTTCCAATCAAGTGAACGGCGATTTCCGTATCTGTTTGCCCTTTGAAGTGGTGACCTGCAAGGTATTCTTCTTTAATTTCAAGGTAGTTTTCAATCACCCCATTGTGAACCAAGACAAAACGTTCTGTCTCAGAGCGGTGTGGGTGAGCATTGTCTTTCGTTGGTTTCCCATGAGTTGCCCAACGAGTATGTCCGATACCAGTTGTTCCCTCAACACCAGCTGTCTTAGCAGACAATTCTGCAATACGGCCAACCGCCTTGACTAGATGGTTTTCAGCACCACCTAGGACAAAAATCCCCGCAGAATCATAACCACGGTATTCAAGCTTTTCAAGCCCTTGAATTAAAATATCAGTTGCATTTGTGTTTCCAACAACACCAACAATTCCACACATAGTATATACGACACAGACCAGCTGTGCTTTCTCCTTAAAATTGGTATAGTCTAATTCCTCTTTTATAGAATCAGCAAAAACAGTATATACTTGTTTCTTTCACTTGTCAAGAGTAAAAATTGGTATAGTTCAAATTACGCTCCCGTAAGCAAAAGACTCTGACCAATTAGGATAATCAGTCAGAGTCCTTTTTTAAAATCCATTATTATCGCTTAACTCCTTGAACCAGTGCCCTGACTTTTTCAGACGACGTTCTTGCGTTTCCAAGTCTAATTCAACCAAACCATAGCGATTTTTATAACTATTGAGCCATGACCAGCAATCGATAAAGGTCCAAATCAAGTAGCCCTTACAGTTGGCTCCATCTTCAATAGCACGGTGAAGTTCACGAAGATGACCTTTTACAAAGTCAATACGGTAATCATCTTGAATCATTCCATCTTGACGGAATTTTTCTTCCCCTTCAACACCCATACCATTCTCAGTCAACATCCACTCAATATTGCCATAATTCCCCTTGATATTTTGGGCAATGTCATAAATCCCCTGCTCATAAATCTCCCAGCCACGATGAGGATTGATTTTACGTCCAGGCATCACATAAGGCTCATAAAAATGTTCTGGTAAGAGTGGACTCTCTGGATGCTTAGCAAATCGAGGCGCCATAACACGCAAAGGTTGATAGTAGTTGACACCAAGGAAGTCCACCGTATTGTCACCAATGAGCTTCAACTCCTCCTCTGTAGCATCAGGCAAGAGACCTTGTTCATGCAAGATTTCTACCAACTCCTGTGGATAAGTCCCCAAAACAGACGGATCTAAGAAAGATTGGGCCTGAAAGAGGTCCGCAATACGAGCTGCCTTGACATCAGCAGGATGCTGGCTACGTGGATAAGCCGGTGTCAAGTTTAAGACAATCCCAATCTTGGAATCAGGCAAGAGTTCATGACAGGCCTTAACCGCCCGACTGCTAGCCAATTGTGTATGATAAGCTACTTTAATCGCCGCTTCTGCATCCACCTTATGTGGATAATGGGCATCGTAAAAATAACCAAATTCTACTGGAACGATTGGCTCGTTAAAGGTAATCCATTGATCCACTAAATCTCCATAAGTCTCAAAACAAAAACGAGCATAGTCTTCATAGGCTGAGACAGTCGCCTTATTTTCCCAACCATCACCATCCTCTTGAAGGGCAAAAGGCAGATCAAAATGATAAAGATTGACTAAGAGACGAATCCCCTTAGCCTTAATAGCTTCAAAAACCTTACGGTAAAAATCTACACCCTGAGGATTGACTTCCCTACGCCCTTGTGGAAAAATCCGTGACCACTGAATAGAAGTCCGAAAGGCCGTGTGACCAGTTTCTACCAGTAGCTCGATATCCTTTTCCCAATTTTCATAAAAGGTCGATGTCTTATCTGGACCAATCCCATTATAGTAACGATTCGGCTCCACTTGGTACCAATAATCCCAGATATTATCGCCCTTACCGTCACCAGCTACACGTCCTTCTGTTTGTGGTCCAGAAGTAGAGGATCCCCAGACAAAATCCTTTGGAAATCTTAGCATACATTTACCTCTTTATCTAGTCATTTTTCCCATTATACAGAAAAAACAAGGTAAAAACTAGTTACATTTTTTCCTTGTTTTTCTTCTGATTATAGTTTTTATTTCTTGCTGAGAATTTCAAGCGTTTCAAGCAAGTTATCTGCATGAACTTCGATGGTGTCACCAGTCGCTTTAATCTTGACTTCTACGATGCCATCGGCTGCTTTCTTCCCAACAGTAATACGGATTGGCAAGCCAATCAAGTCGCTATCGCTAAATTTAACACCGACACGTTCATTACGGTCATCTGTCAAGACTTCATAACCAGCTCCCATCAAGCTTGCTTCAAGTTTTTCTGTCAAGGCTTGCGCTTCTTCGTCCTTGACATTGACAGTAATCAAGTGCACATCAAATGGGGCCAATTCTTTAGGGAAATTGATTCCCCAAGCGTAACGGTATTCACCTTTTGGCGTTTTGTTCACAAAGAGGCGAGCGTGTTGCTCCATCACTGCTGAAAGGAGACGGCTGACACCAATGCCGTAGCATCCCATGATAATTGGCACAGCGCGACCATTTTCATCCAAAACATCTGCTCCCATGCTTGCTGAATAGCGAGTGCCAAGTTTGAAGATATGACCAATTTCGATACCACGCGCAAAGTTAAGGACACCTTGTCCGTCTGGGGAAATTTCACCCTCACGAACTTCACGGATATCCACATATTCTGCAGTAAAGTCACGACCTGGATTCACACCAGTCAAGTGGTAGCCATCTTCGTTAGCACCGACAACTGCATTATGGGCATCTTGCACCTTACGATCTGCAATAATTTTAATATTCTCTGGCAAACCAACTGGTCCAAGTGAACCGAACCCTGCTTGAACAAGATTCGCCACTTCTTCTTCGCTAGCAACGTCGAAGAAATCTGCTCCCAAATGGTTTTTCAACTTAACTTCGTTGAGTTGGTCATTTCCAACTAGAAGGGCCGCAACAAGCTCACCATCTGCCATGTAGAAGAGAGTTTTAATTGTTTGTTCTTCTGGAACATTGAGGAAGGCTGCCACTTCATCGATTGACTTAACATCTGGAGTTGCAACACGAGTCACTTCTTCTTCAGCGACAACACGGCTGCTTGGTTTGTACTCGTTTGTTGCCATTTCCAAGTTAGCCGCATAGCTAGATTCACTTGAGTAAGCAATGGTATCTTCACCAGAAACCATCCATTTGAGCAATTCTGCCTTGATTTCTTCTTGCACTTCTGCAGGAATTTCGTCAAATGAGGCAACTGACTTGTCCAAGACAACCCAGCGGTCAAGGTCTGTACGAGCAGGTGTAATGGCCATAAATTCTTGGCTGTCCTTACCACCCATGGCTCCACCGTCACCGATGATAGCCTTGAAGTCTAAACCACTACGAGTGAAAATACGCTCATAAGCAGCCTTGTACTCATCGTAAACACTGTCCAAGCTATCATAGTTAGCGTGGAAACTGTAAGCATCCTTCATGATAAACTCACGTGTACGGAGAAGTCCATTACGTGGACGTTTTTCATCACGATACTTAGGCTGGATTTGGTAAAGGTTAAGTGGCAATTGCTTGTAAGACTTAACAGAATCACGGACAATAGCTGTAAAGGTTTCTTCGTGAGTTGGACCTAGAATGAAGTCTGATTTTTCACGGTTTTTTAGTTTGTAAAGGTCTTCACCATAAGTTTCGTAACGACCTGATTCGCGCCACAATTCTGCACTGAGAAGGGCAGGAGCCAACATCTCAACAGCACCAATCTTGTCGAATTCTTGGCGCATGATATTTTTAGCTTTTTCAATCACACGATTGGCAAGTGGTAGGTATGAATAAACACCTGCTGAGACTTGACGAACATAACCAGCTCGCAACATAAGAGCATGGCTGACAACTTGAGCATCGCTTGGCATTTCGCGAAGCGTTGGGATAAGCATTTTACTTTGTTTCATAATATTCCTCGATTATCTAAAAAAGAGTCGCATGATGTCATTCCAAGTCACAGCAATCATCAAGACAACCATGATGACCACTCCGGCCAAGGTGACATAGGTTTCAATTTCTTGTTTTAATGGTTTGCGGCGAATGGCTTCCAGGATATTGAGCACAATCTTACCACCATCCAGGGCTGGAATCGGAATAAGATTAAAAATCCCAATATTGATGGAAATCATTGCCAAGAAGTACAAGACATTCTCAATTCCATTTTTAGCAGCATCACTACTTGCCTTAAAGATGGCAACAGGTCCACCTAGCTTGTTCAAATCTGGTTGGAAAATCAAATTTTTCAGGGCTGATAAAATTCTAAGCGCCGAGTCAGCAGCAGTTGTAAAACCACCTACAAACATGGATAGAAAATCTGACTTAATCCCCGGTTGAACACCTAGAAGATAACGGCCTTGACTTTCTTCCGGAGTAACAGTGACTTGTTTGTCACTCCCATTTTCAAAAATAGTCACATCCAAAGTCGGGGCCGTCTTACCTTTGGTTTCCGTTTCCACAGCCTGAATCAAACTTTCCCAGTTGCTAATCTCATGTGAGCCAATCTTGGTAATCTGTGCCGTTTCTGATACTCCCACCTTAGCCAAGGCCCCTTGGGGCATGACATGGAACTGGTTGGTATCAACATCTCTGACACCACCCTGCATAAAGATTAAAATCCAGAAAACAACGACACCTAAGATAAAGTTGTTCATAGGGCCTGCAAAGTTGGTAATCAGTTTGCCCCAGATAGTTGCATTTTGATATTGAACATCTAAAGGTGCAATCCGAACCTCAGTTCCATCTGCTTCCACAACCGTTGCATCGTGATCCACCGCAAATGTTTTTTCTTCTTCCAGAACCAAGCCCTTGATAAAGAGCTTATCTTCAAAATCAAACTGAGTCACCTGCATAGGGAGGGCTGTTTGATCTAATTTTTTACCTGAAAGATTGATGCGTTTAACCTTACCATCATCAGTAAGCGTCAAACTAACAGGAGTGCCTGTCTTAATTTCAGTTGTATCATCACCCCAACCGGCCATGCGAACATAGCCACCCAGAGGCAAGATTCGAATAGTATAGGCCGTTCCATCCTTGCCAATGTGAGCAAAGATTTTGGGTCCCATACCAATGGCAAATTCACGCACTAGAATCCCTGATTTCTTGGCAAAGTAGAAGTGGCCGAACTCGTGCACCACTACAATAATCCCAAAAACCAGAATAAAGGTTAAAATTCCGAGCATTCTATCTTCCTTTCTCTAAAAGAGTCCAAATAAGTGCATGATTGGAAATACGAGCAACATACTATCGAAACGATCCAAAACACCACCATGTCCAGGGATAAATTTCCCAGAATCCTTGACACCAAAGTGACGCTTGATCGAACTTTCTAGTAAATCACCAAATTGTCCAGCAATGCTAAAGAAAATAGCAAAGACTGACATCTTGTAAATTCCATACGGAAGAGCAACTGTACTGTCAAACATCATAAAAATGATAGTTACTAAAATCGCACCTAAAATACCACCCAAGGCACCCTCAAAGGTTTTATTTGGAGAAACTGTCGGAGCTAATTTTCGTTTACCATAGTTCATCCCAACAAGATAGGCACCACTGTCTGTCGCCCAGACGATACACAAGGCTAATAGCGCCTTATCTAAACCTGCAATTCTAGCATCTAATAGAGCATTAAAACCAAAGCCCACATAGAAACTCATAGCAAGAGGGAAAACAGCGTCCTCAATCGTATAGGACTTGCTAAAAACAGTCGTTCCTAACATGATTGAAATCAACACACTATAAGCAACCACATTCCCATCAACTGGTAAAAAAGTCAGGTAATTCTCCAAGGGAATGGTCAAGGCAAAGGTTGCAAAGAGGGTCAAGAGGCCCTCCATCGTCATGGTCTCTAGACCTCTCATCTTCAAAAGTTCATGCATGGCTAGCATGGCTATGATTCCGATTGCTATCTGCAGCAAGAGTCCCCCAATCATCAAAATCGGTAGGAAAATAGCCAAGGCAATCCCTGCAAACAAGGTTCTTTTCTGTAAATCCTGTGTCATATTTCCTCCTAAACTCCTCCAAATCGGCGATGACGACGATTGTAGGCAAGAATGGCTTCCTGCAAGGCCGCCTCGTCAAAATCAGGCCACAAGGTGTCCGTAAAATAGAGCTCACTATAGGCTCCCTGCCATGGAAGGAAATTGCTCAAACGCAATTCTCCACTAGTACGGATAATCAAATCTGGGTCTCGTAACTCCTTAGGCAAATGCTGGGTGAAGAGATAGTTACCAATCAATTCCTCTGTGATGTCACCTGGGTTGATTTTGGCATCTAACACATCCTGAGAAATCAACTTAAGGGCCTGTGTAATCTCAGCACGTCCACCATAGTTGAGAGCAAAATTAAGAATCAAACCTGTGTTGTTCTTAGTCAATTCCTCAGCCTTGGTTAAAGCTTCAAAAGTCTGCTTAGGCAGGCGGTCTGTCTCCCCAATCATTTGAATCTTAACATTATTTGCATGCAATTCCGGGACATAATTATCATAAAACTCTACTGGCAAGTTCATGATAAACTTGACTTCCTGATCGGGACGAGTCCAGTTTTCTGTAGAAAAAGCATAGACCGTAATAACCTTAACTCCCAGTTTGTTGGCTGCCTTGGTCACAGTTTGCAATGCTTCCATACCCGCCTTATGTCCGAATACTCGCGGTTGCATACGTTTTTTAGCCCAACGGCCATTGCCATCCATGATGATGCCGATATGAGCAGGAACCTGTGTCGGAACCTCTACTTCCACAGCCTTATCTTTCTTAAAAAATCCAAACATGATCTTATTCCTATTCAAAAATCTATCGTTTCATTATACCATATTTCCCTATTTTCTTCTATCACTAAGCTATTTATACTCTTCGAAAATCTCTTCAAACCACGTCAGCTCTATCTGCAACCTCAAAACAGTGTTTTGAGCAACCTGCGGTTAGCTTCCTAGTTTGCACTTTGATTTTCATTGAGTATTATTCTCAGGCACAAAGCCCATTTCCAAAAAAATAAGCCGCCTGATTGGGCGACTTTATTTTTATAGGGAGATTATTATGAAAAAGTTTTAGGAGTTTAAGTTAAGGTCTTCTTAACTTATGGACTTAGTATACACTTCCTAGCTTAAAGTTTCCTTAAGTATTTTTAAAAATCAAATTTTTCCATTTCTCCTGCCAATTTTTCTTGGATAAACGTGTTTGATAGAGTTCCATTCGGTCTTCATTTTCTAAGAAATGAGGAGTTGGACGAACTTGAAAATTCAAAATATCCTCCAAAGCGTATGGAGTAAAGAGTTCCAAAACGGATTCTTCATTCAAGCGTAATCCTACAGCCGTACATCGTTCTGGATACTTACTCATAGCATCACGGGAACTGCTATAGGGAGCAGTATGAGGGCTGTGCTGGTGCATATAGACTTGATTTTTCAATTCCCACTGGTACTGAGGAAAGTCCTCTCTCAGCTTTTTCTCTAGGGACAAGGTTTCCTCATAAGAAATATCTGGATCAAAGAAAATTACATCTACATCTGTTTCACAGTCAAAAGGGGATTTGTCTGACAAGAGATTCCAGATAAAATTTCTGACAGAACCCGCTGCCAACCATGAGTCTTTTAAGCCAAAATCTCGGATGATAGTCAAAATAGCCATCATATCCGGATTTTCTCTGAAAGAGTCTAAAATTTCAGCCTTATTTTTCAATATATTCATACCCTAAATGCTCATATGCCTTAGCAGTCGCCACCCGTCCAGACCGCGTCCGCATGATAAAACCTTTTTGAATCAAGTAAGGCTCATACATGTCTTCAACTGTCTCACGCTCTTCTGCTATGTTAACAGAAAGAGTTCCTAGACCAACAGGACCACCACCGTACATCTCAATCATGGTCCGAAGGATTTTCTGGTCCACATAGTCTAGACCTTCATGGTCAACATCCAGCATGGTCAAAGCCTTATCCGTAATAAGATCATCTATAACCCCATTCCCCATTATCTGGGCAAAATCGCGCACGCGCTTGAGCAGACGATTGGCAATACGAGGGGTCCCACGACTACGTAGAGCCAACTCAGATGCTGCCTCATGGGTGATTTCCATCTCAAAAATATCTGCTGTCCGCTCGACAATTTCTGTCAAGTCAGCATGGGCATAATACTCCATGTGACCTGTAATCCCAAAACGTGCCCGTAGTGGATTTGAAAGCATACCAGCCCGAGTCGTCGCACCAATCAAGGTAAAAGGTGGCAACTCCAAATGAACACTGCGACTGCCTTCACCAGCCCCAATCATGATATCAATGTAGAAGTCCTCCATGGCACTATAAAGCACCTCTTCCACAGACATGGGCAAGCGATGAATCTCATCAATAAAAAGGACATCCCCAGGCTCTAAGTCGTTCAAAATCGCTACCAAATCCCCAGCTTTTTCAATGACTGGACCCGAAGTCTGCTTGAGATTGACACCTAGTTCGTTGGCAATAACAAAAGCCATGGTCGTTTTTCCCAAGCCTGGAGGGCCAAATAAAAGGACATGATCCAGCGCTTCATCCCGCATTTTGGCAGCTTCGATAAAGATTTGGAGCTGATCCTTGACCTTATCCTGCCCGATATATTCACGTAAATACTGAGGACGGAGTGTGCGTTCTACTAACTCCTCATCCCCCATTATCTCATTATCTAAAATTCTACTCATGGCTCTATTATATCAAAAAACCAAGCCACAAACAAAAAAGCCACCCGATTGGGTGACTCCCGAGTTTAACACTTATGTGGTATAATATTCTACGGCACTGCTACACCGCCTGCGAAAGGAGGTGAGATAGCCCATGATGGAATTAGTACTCAAAACTATCATCGGACCAATTGTGGTCGGTGTCGTTCTTCGATTAGTCGATAAATGGCTAAACAAGGACAAATAGTGTCAAAAAAGACCTCAAGCTTATTTGGACGTGAGCTTGGGGTCTTTTCTAGCCTATGATATAGAACTAGTACTCAATTCCTTTTTATTATCCCACAGTTCACAAAATTTGTCAAAGGTTTATATTCTCTCGAACCTCTGTACTACAAGACGTTCAAGATTGCGAAAGTTATCGGAAAATGATGTTTAAAATAGTCCCCAAAAGCCTGAAATAGAGCAAAAAAACTCCACCCGATTGGGTGACTCCCTAGTTTAGCCCTTATGTGGTATAATATTATACGGCACTGCTACACCGCCTACGAAAGGAGGTGAGATAGCCCATGATGGAACTAATCCTTAAAACTATCATCGGACCAATTGTGGTCGGTGTTGTTCTTCGCTTAGTCGATAAATGGCCAAACAAAGATAGATAGTGTCAAAAAAGACCCCAAGCTTAATGTGGAAGTTAGCTTGGGGTCTTTTCTAGTCCATGATATAGAACTAATCCTTAATTCCTCTCCATTATCCCACAGTTCACAAAATTTGTCAAAGGTTTATATCTTCATCAATTCAGCTTCTCCAACTTTAGAATCTGTCCAATAAAGTTTATAAGATTAAGTAAAAGTTATCTGAAAATGATGTTTAAAATAGTCCCCAAAAGCCTGAAATAGAGCAAAAAAACTCCACCTGATTGGGTGACTCCCGAGTTTAACACTTATGTGATATAATATTCTACGGCACTACTACACCGCCTACGAAAGGAGGTGAGATAGCCCATGATGGAACTAATCCTTAAAACTATCATCGGACCAATTGTGGTCGGTGTTGTTCTTCGCTTAGTCGATAAATGGCTAAACAAGGACAAATAGTGTCAAAAAAGACCCCAAGCTTAATGTGGAAGTTAGCTTGGGGTCTTTTCTAGTCCATGATATAGAACTAATCCTTAATTCCTCTCCATTATCCCACAGTTCACAAAATTTGTCAAAACTTTACATTTTCTTTAACCGCTGTACGACAAGACTTTCAAGTTTAAGAGAAAGTTAGGGATTCTATCAATTTCATAGAAATTTTGATTTAGTAAACAAATAGACAATCTTACATGCCACTCCTCATTTAATACGCCACTACTGGACAAGCAAAATCATTATTACAGCAGTTCCAGTCCTTCAATTAACAGCAACTTACAATCAAGTAGAGGACGAACTTGCTGAAGCGACAACAGACCTATTTCTTAGTCATATTCGCTAAAAAAATCCCCGCCAAAATCTCAAAAATTCCCCGCCAATTCCCCGACCAAAATCCGAAAAATACCGAAAAATATCGAAAAATGATTTTTAGAATAGTCCCAAAAAGCCTGAAATAGAGCCAAAAAACTCCACCTGATTGGGTGGAGTTAAGGGAGATTATTATGAAAAAGAAAAGTTTAGGATTTTATTAAATAAAGTTAGGAGGTCTTTATTTAATAACTATATGATACAAGACAAAGCTTAAAACTAGCTTAACTTTTCTCAAATTCTACCATTTTTCAAAAAATTTCTATTACCATCACCTCACCCCACAAAAAAGTCACCTGATTGGGTGACTTCATTAGGAGATTATGATGAAAAAAGTTTTAGGATTTCATTAAATAAAGTTAGGAGGTCTTTATTTAATGACTATATGATACTAGAGCATCCTTAAACTTTGCTTAAGAAAAAACAAGTTTTGTTATTTTTCTTTGTTTACCCAAATCATTCCTGTACAATCATAGGTGGATAAAGTTTCAAAACCCATAGAACGATAAAATCCTACATTTTTTTCTGTCTGTTCTGTCGCCAGCTGGACTTGATAAGCCTCTTTAAAATCTTCTAAAGCCTCTTTCATCAAGGAGCTACCAATCCCTTGGCGCTGATAGCTAGGTAAAACAATCAAATCCTGTACAAAAACTGATGAAAAACCATCTCCAACCAAACGAATCAAGCCCACCACAGCATCGCCATCAAGCGCCAGATAAATTACTAATGAATGAGACAAGGCCTGCTCCAGCATCTGAGGTTGATTTGTATAATTTGTCCAACCGGCAGCCTGATAGAGATGCAAAACGTCCTCTAGTTTGACAATTTCTTGCTTTTTAATAGTAATCATCTCAACACCTCTTAAAGCTCTCTCAAGCTCTTGTACTGCTGTCCATTTTTATCAAAATTTTCAGGACGCAACCATGTTTCCAAACGAGCTTTGACTTGAGGCCAGTCCTTATCAATCATAGACAACCAATCCGTATCCCTCGTACGCCCCTTATAAACCACCGCCTGGCGGAAGGTTCCTTCATAAATAAAGCCCAAACGTTCCGCTGCTCGTCTGGATGGCAGATTAAGAGAATCACATTTCCACTCATAGCGACGATAGTGGAGTTCTTCAAAAACATAGCAAGCCAAGAGATACTGGGCTTCTGTCCCTATCCGTGTCCCCCTGAGCTCTGGAGAAAAAGTGACAGCTCCCACTTCTATTACTCGGTTATTCTGGTCAATGCGCATGAGAGAAAATGTTCCCAAAGACTTACCAGTTGCCTTGTCTACAATCGCATAGTAAAAACGATCCTTACGAGCCAACATCTGATTTAAAAGGCTAACCAGTTCCTCCATATCTGCCACTGGTTCCTGAAAGAGGTAGGTCCACATCTCCCGAGGAGTATCAGGGCCATAAACAGCTAGCAAGTCCTCTGCATGCTTTTCCACTGAAAGAGCCTCTATCCTAGCATAACGTCCTTCTAAGAAATCAATAGAAGGAAATTCACCTGATGTATAGGCTTCCATTGACTCCCCAATCATCTGACCATATTCATTTACTGGCATAGTATTCTCCTTGTTTCACTTTTCAAACTTTATAGTTGCACATAGTATATCATACTTTCATAAGAAGATTCAAAAAATCCTCCAGATTCTACTCTGAAGGATTCCTATCTTATTTCACAACGATATTAACGAGTTTAGTTGGCTCAAACAGTTTGGGAAACTGTTTGAGGTTGGAAATCAGCAAATAAATTGGTTATTTTACAACAATATTAACCAATTTATTTGGTACACTAATCACTTTCACGATGTCCTTACCGTCAATTTCTGCTTTGACTTTTTCATCAGCGAGAGCAATTTCTTGCAATTCTTCGCGTGATAGGTCTTTAGCAACCATGAGTTTGGCACGAACTTTTCCTTTGATTTGAACGACGATTTCGATTTCGTCTTCAACTAGTTTGCTTTCGTCCCATGTTGGCCAAGCCACGTAAGAGATGGATTCACCTGTTGCTGCAACTGTTTGCCAGAGCTCTTCTGCCAAGTGAGGTGCAAATGGCGCAATCAATTGGATAAAGCCTTTGGCATAGTCCACATAGAGCTTGTCTTCCTTATTAGCCGCGTTGACAAAGACCATAAGTTGGGCAATAGCTGTGTTGAATTTGAGGGACTCAATTTGTTCTGTGACAGCTTTAACGGTTTCGTTGTAAACCTTGTCGAGAGAGCCATTGTTTTCTGCAACAATTTCCTTGCTTGTAATCAAACGGTAAACACGGTCAAGGAATTTACGGCTTCCTTCCAGACCTTCTTCTGACCAAGCAATCGAAGCATCAAGTGGTCCCATAAACATTTCATAGACACGAAGGGTATCGGCACCGTATTGTTCCACCACATCGTCTGGGTTAACCACGTTCTTGAGCGATTTAGACATCTTAGCTGGCGCTTGCTCTAACTCTTCACCTGTTTCTACATGGAAGAAGGAACCGTCACGTTTTTCAACCTTGTCAGTCGCTACAAGAGCCCCACGGTGGTCACGGTAGCTGGTTCCCAAAATCATCCCTTGGTTAAAGAGTTTTTGGAATGGTTCCTTAGTCGGAACAACACCGAGGTCATAGAGGAATTTATGCCAGAAACGAGCGTAAAGCAAGTGAAGAACGGCATGTTCTGCCCCACCCACGTAGATATCCACTGGCAACCATTGTTTGAGGAGATCCTCGTCAGCTAATTTCTCAGTATTGTGTGGGTCAATATAGCGGAGGTAGTACCAGCTTGAACCAGCCCATTGTGGCATGGTGTTAGTTTCACGACGACCTTTGACACCATCTTCACGAGTCACTTCAAGCCAGTCTGTCAAGTTAGCTAGTGGACTTTCACCAGTACCTGAGGGACGGATGTCCTTGGTTACAGGCAAGACAAGTGGCAATTCACTTTCAGGGACAGCTGTTGAAGTTCCGTCTTCCCAATGAATGATTGGAATTGGTTCACCCCAGTAACGTTGACGGCTAAAGAGCCAGTCGCGGAGACGGTAGGTAACTTTCTCTTGTCCACAACCTTTCTCTTCCAACCAAGCCACAATCTTAACAATTGCGTCTTCTTTATTCAATCCATCTAGGAAGTCAGAGTTGATATGAAGTCCATCTTCTGTGTAGGCAGCTTCTTCAACGTTTCCACCTTCAAGTACTTCTACGATTGGAAGCTCAAATTGTTTGGCGAATTCCCAGTCACGTTGGTCATGGGCAGGTACAGCCATAACGGCACCTGTTCCATAACTAGCAAGAACATAGTCAGCAATCCAGATTGGAATTTCCTTGCCATTGACAGGGTTGATGGCATAAGCACCTGTCCAGACACCAGTTTTTTCTTTGGCAAGGTCTGTACGAGCCAAGTCAGATTTGAGGCTAGCTTGGTGTTTATAGTCTGCTACTGCCTCTGCTTGCTCTCTGCTTGTGATGGCATCTACCAGTTCATGCTCAGGAGCCAAAACGGTGAAAGTCGCACCGAAAAGAGTATCAGGACGAGTGGTAAAGACTGTGAATTCCTTATCAGTTCCCTTAACCTTGAAGGTTACATTAGCACCAGTTGATTTCCCAATCCAGTTGCGTTGCATGTCCTTGATAGACTCTGGCCAATCAAGTTCATCTAAGTCATTGAGCAAGCGCTCTGCGTAAGCCGTGATTTTGAGCATCCATTGGCGCATTGGCTTGCGGACAACTGGATAGCCTCCACGCTCAGACGTTCCATCAGGAAGAACCTCTTCGTTAGCAATGGCTGTTCCCAATTCCTCAACCCAGTTTACTGGCACTTCCGCTTCATAGGCCAAGCCTTTTTCGTAAAGCTTGGTGAAAATCCATTGCGTCCACTTGTAATAGTTTGGATCTGTAGTGTTGACTTCACGATCCCAGTCGTAAGAAAATCCAAGCGCATTGATTTGACGTTTGAAGTTAGCAATGTTCTCAGCTGTAAATTCTGCTGGGTCATTACCAGTATCCATAGCATATTGCTCTGCAGGCAAACCAAAAGCATCCCAACCCATTGGGTGAAGGACATTGTAGCCTTGCGCACGTTTGTAACGGCTGAGAATATCTGTTGCAGTATAGCCTTCTGGGTGTCCTACGTGCAGACCCGCTCCAGACGGATAAGGGAACATGTCAAGCGCATAAAACTTCGGTTTTGATGCATCTGTTCCTGTCTTAAATGTATGATGTTCTGCCCAGTAGCCCTGCCACTTAGGCTCAATTTCTTTATGATTGTAAAAACTCATGGTCTCTCTCCAATTTTGTGATGTTACTATTATACCATTTTTGAGGGAATTTGAAATGTGTTAAAAGAAAAAACTGTATACTGTATTTCATTAATTTTGATGGCTCTGAATTGCTCTATCACCCACTTTTTTATCTTATATGCGGGAAATCAAAGAGCAAAACAAGAAGCTTATCTCTTATAACATAAAATACTAATTTTAGACCGAAGATACGACTGGAATGCTCATTAATGTATTTATAATAAATATCCGACACCCTATGTCGCTTTTTGATTTATGAAGAACGTCGGATTCAATACGAGGATCAATAAAAGACTACCATTTGGAAAACAGTAGTCCTTATTGTTTATTTTGAATTTACATAGGCGTCTACAGCGATGATAGCTTGAGCAACATCTGAAGGCGAAATCTTAAACGGCATCTGATGGATTGTCTCACCCTCCATGGTTGCTTGTTTACCAACTTTTATTAAATCATCATATCCAACTTGATCTAAATGCATTTCTTTTAGAGTTGTTGGCATACCAATTTTTTTGTAAAACTCAATATACTTATCAAGTTCTTCTTTAGGTCTATTTTCCAATAAAAGTTGTACCAAGGTTCCATAAGCTACTTTTTCACCATGTGTTAAATGATGAATGTCACCCGTCAATGCAGTAAAACCATTATGAATCGCATGCGCCGCAGCTAATCCTCCACTTTCAAAACCTAGGCCACTCAATAAAGTATTAGCTTCAACAATATTTTCTAATGCTGGTGTCACCACTTTAGCTTCACAAGCTGCCATAGCCTGTAAACCATCTGCAAACAGCGTTTCTTCACATTTCTTCGCAATTGCAACTCCAGCCAACGTTTGCTGTTGTCCCAACATAGTTTTTCCATTTGCCTGCATAACCGCACGCGCCTCAACCCAAGTTGCTAAACCATCTGCAATACCAGACGCTAATAAACGCTTAGGAGCTTGTGAAATAACTTTTGTATCAACCAAAACTAAATCTGGATTTTTAGAATAAAATAGATAATGATCAAATGCACCTTCATCTGTATAAATAACAGATAAAGCAGATACAGGTGCGTCTGTCGATGCAATTGTTGGAGCAATAATAACAGGTTTTTCAATCAAATCTGCAATAGCTTTTGCACTATCAATCGTCTTTCCACCACCAAGCCCGATAATACTATCACAATTTTCTTTCTCAGCCAAGGCAACAACTCGATTGATTTCATTGTCAGAAGCTTCACCATTAAATAGCGCCAGAACAATATGGAAACCATACCTATGCAAGTAATCTTCAAATCGTTTTCCAACAATATCATAAACCAACTGATCGCATAATAGAATAGGACGATTTCCCAAATCCAAAATTGATTTGGCATTTTCGAACAAGGCATTTTCCCCTTGAATATATCTAGAAGGGCTAGCAAAAATTCTCATATGTATTTCCTCTCTATCTAAATGGAACGACCATTTTGAATAACAAACCAATCGTCAGAAAAATCATCAACCGCCTTTTGGATAGATGGCATGGCGAAAGCTGATTCAAAAACATCTGCTCCTGCTGTAACAGCATGCGCACCTGCAGCTAAAGCATTATTTACTTGTGCTACATTTTTAAAGGATGCAGCTAAAATCTTACTAGGAGAGTTCTGTCTATCAATAGCAAGAGCTAATTGACGAATGACAGAATTTGAATCAATGTTCAGATTTTCCATTCTATTATAATATGGAGCTAGGTAATCCGCTCCTGCTTCGATAGCTAATAATCCCTGAATAACTGTATAAATAGCTGTTGCAGTGATATGGTAGCCCTCTTTTTTTAGCACCTTTATTGCACGTAATCCAGCAGGAGTAACAGGTACTTTGATAAATATATCATCTCCTGCTTGTCTACGAATTTCATGAGCATCCTTTAAGATGCCTTCAAAATCTTGGGAAATCACCTGAACATGAATGGAAGGTGCAGAGCCAATCAATTCTCTTACATCTTTTATTCGTTCAAAAAAATTAATTGAACCCTCTTTTTTGGCAATAGTTGGATTTGAAGTTACCCCAGCTAGCGGTAAAATTTCAGACCATTTTTTAATCTCATCTAAATTTAATGTGTCAAGCATAAATTCCATAAAAAGAACCTCTTTATTTTACAAAGTATGCTCTGTACGTCCTATAATATCATCTTGGGTTGCCTTAGAAAGAACATTGAAGAATGCAGAGTATCCTGCAACACGAACAATTAAATCTCTGTGTTTTTCAGGATGTTTCTGAGCGTCAATCAACGTCTCTCTGGAAACAACATTGTATTGAATATGGTACCCATGTAAACGATTAAAGAATGTTCGTAACAAAGCAATGAGTTTTAATTTATCTTCTTCTTTGGCTAACGTTTGAGGGTTTACTTTCTGATTTAAGAGAACCCCACCTACAATTTCATCTGTTGGTAATTTTGAAACAGATTTTAAAACAGATGTAGGACCGTGTTGATCCATATTATGTGATGGTGAACAACCCTCTGCTAACGGTGTACCCGCGTTGCGTCCATCTGGAGTTGCTAATGTTCCACGTCCCTGACCTACGTTGGCTGAGATAGAAGATGTTCCTGAATAACGAATTCCGCCAATAGGTCCTCTTCCATAACGTGTATTAGGATATTTAGCAATTTCATCAACATAAATGTCATAAGCAGCAGTAACCAATTTGTCAGCATAATCATCATCATTACCGTACTTAGGTGCATCATTAATCAACATTTCTTGAATGACCTTACCTTCTTCTCCAGCATAATCTGTTTCCAATGCATGCCAAAGCTGACTTGGGCTTATACGTTCTTCCTCAAATACCAATTTTTTAATTGCAGCTAATGAATCCGACAAATTTGCAATTCCAACTTGCAAACCTGATATATAATCATATACTGCTCCACCTTCTTTAAGGTGTTTTCCACGACCAATACAATCATCAGTCAATGCTGAACATAGAATATCAGGAACTTCTCGTTCCAATGATAAATCAATAGAATTTTCAACAATAACACTCATTCGTGTCAAATATCTTAGTGTTTTATCCCAAGCATTTTCTAATTCAGAAAAGTTCTTCATATCCTTAAAATGACCAAAGCTTGGTGCAAACCGTTTACCCGAAGCCGGATCAATTCCATCATTCATCGTGATAAGTAGAACCTTAGGGAAGTTCATATAACTCATACCTGTGCAACGATAGCCCCATTTCCCTGGAACTGCCGTTTCAACACATCCAATAGCACTGTAATCATAAGCATCATCTTCCAATACTCCTTTTGCAATAAAAGAAGGAATAATAATCTCATCATTATTAAATGCAGGCATACCAAAACCAAGTTTCATCACTTCAATACACTCATTCATGAAACGAGCATCTAAACCTGCATGGTAACGTACAGTTAGATTAGGTTGCGGTAGATGGGTTTGTGCAACTGATTTTAATACCAAATAAGATAATGGGTTAACAGCATCCTTCTTATCTCGAGTCTGTCCACCAATTGTAACATTTTGATATAAAGGACTTCCTGCTGAAGAAAATGTATGTGCTTGACTGCGAACCTTATTAATTGTAATTGTCTTAATCCAAAGATTTGTCAGACGTTCAACAATGCTATCTTCTGTTTCTTTACCACTTTCTAAATCAGCCTTCATATATGGATACATATATTGATCAAAACGACCATATGAAAGAGAGTGGCCATTAGATTCAATTTGTAAAATACATTGAATAAACCAAACTGATTGAATAGCTTCTGCAAAAGTAGTTGCCGGTTCATATGGGACTCTAGAGCAAATATCTGCAATCTCAAGTAATTCTTTCTTACGTTTAGGATTTGCATTTTCGGCTAAATTTTTAGCAAGAGCAACAAAGCGATTTGCATATACTTTAATAGCATCGATTACGATAAATATAGAGTCGTAAAAATGATATTTATCAATACTTGCTGGATCTGTTAAATCTAGAGCTGCTTTCGCTTTGCGAGCTCGCTCTTCAAAACCTCTTAAACCAAATTGCAACAGTTTCTGATAGTTAACTGCTAAGTGAGCATCTCCAGAATTCATCTTACCTTCCATACCGAAGAATCCTGTTTCCATATAAACAGACACTTCTTCAGGTAACAAGGCACCAGCTCTAGCACGTAAATTATTATTTTCCCAAAACGGAGCAATACTTCTAAGTTGTTCTTTTGTTTCTTCAGTAATATAGAAAACATCTCCATCACGCTTTTCAAAAAGATCCAACTCATTGAGAACAAATTCTAGCGTATATTCTGGAAAAATAGGAGCATCTTTATTGGAAGAAGCTTGATTTCCCGCAATCATAGATTCTTCTTCGATATAGATAGTCATATTTTCCAAAATTTCTTTCAGCATATAGGCGCGTTTTAGGACATTAGGTTGTTCCTTATATCGATCATAAGCGCGTGTTGCTAGAACCGCTCTCTCAGCATCAATATAAGGTTTTTTATTTAAAACATCTTCTCGATATTTGTTCATCCTTTCAGTAAGGCTACCAAAATATTCTGTCTTGATTGTCGTTCTTGCTACTTCTTTATTTACCATAATAAGCACCTTTCTTTCGAAAATATTTTTGTTTCTTTCGAAAATATAATACCTGGTTTTTTAGAAAATTTCAAGCTTTTAACTAGAAAAACTTTAACTCTCTAATTTTTAGCACAAATGTGTGTGTTTAATGATAATACACAAATGTTTTTTAGAATTATCATGCTTCATTCTGATAAGCTAAACGATCCTGTACTTTAAAGAATGGGAAATAAACTAATGTAGACATCGCTAATATCACCAGCTGAGTAATAACTCCTTGCCATCCACCAACCATAAATCCTGATATAATAGCCGGGGTGCTCCAAGGTAATGTAACTCCTGAAAATGGCTGCATGAAACCTGTTGCAATAGCTCCATATACTATAACAGCTGCAAGTACAGGAACAAGAATGAAAGGTACAAACATAACTGGATTCATGACAATCGGAAATCCAAATACAACTGGCTCATTTACGTTAAATATTGCTGGAAAAGCTGCTACTTTCCCTAACGCTTGGTACTGTTTAGATTTTGATGCAAAAAGCATCGCAACTACAAGTCCAAACGTAATCCCTGAACCAGATAGAATTAAAAATGAATCTAAAAATTGTTGAGTAACAATATGTGCACCATTTTCTAATGATAGATTCCCAGAGGCTAACATAGCTTTATTAGCATCAAGATTAGATAAAAGCAGAGCTGTCACTACTCCATTTACTACCGATTGTCCATGAACACCAAACCACCACAAAAATGATATAAAGAATGCAATTCCAATTGCACCATACAAAGATCCAGTTAAACCTTGCAATGGAACTTGAATAGCAGAATAAATCATTTCTATGAATGTTCCGCCATTAGTCAATGAGCTCGCTAAAATATATACAATCATAGAAAGTAAGAAAATTACAAATGCTGGAATCATTGCTTCAAACTGTTTCGCAATAGCTTGTGGAACTTGTTCTGGCATCTTAATAACAATTTTTCTCTTTATAAAGAAGGTATAAATACTTCCTACTACCAAACCTATAATGATAGCACCGATAATTCCTTGACCTCCAAACCAAACTTTACTAATAGCATCCCCAATTGCCTCACCTTGTTTAGGGATATAAGATGATCTTAGCAAAATAAAGAATGCAGATACAGATAGAACCCCAGCTGGCAAAGCCTCTACTCCGCTATTCTTAGCATAAGAATAGGCAATTGAAAAACAAGAAATTAGACCCATAATCGCAAAAGTTCCTGAATAGACTTGCATAAACGGCTCTGTCCAATTTGCTCCAAATACACTAGCAATGCTCTTGTTTAATCCTTCAAATGGCAATTGTCCCATAATCAAGAATAAACTACCAACTACTGTCAATGGCAAAATTGCTAACATACCATCTTTTAGAGCTATAATGCCACGCATATTCACAAATTTCATCATTGGTGCAATGATTTTCTGAACATCCATCTTTGCCATAATAAAACTCCTTTTCTTACCCATTAATCAAAGATAGGGCCAAATCTAATACTTTTTTCCCATCTAACATACCATAGTCCATCATCGGAATAACAGCTATCGGAACATCACACTTATCACAAATTTCTTTTGATTTATCTAATGTATAAGCAACTTGAGGCCCCAACAGTGCAACATCTAGATTTGGGGCATAATCCGCTAATTTAGACTGAGAAAACGCCTCTATTTCTGCCTCAACTCCACTAGATTGCGCTGCAATTTTCATATTATTTACAAGCATACCAGTAGAAAAGCCTGCTGCACAAAACAAACCAATCTTCACCATTATATTTTCCTCCTCTATGTTAATAACAATGATAATACTCTAGTATTATTTTTTATGAAGTTCTTTTCTCAAACTAATAATTTCTTTGATTAAATTAATCTCCGTCATACTAGTCATGAGATGATCTTGTGAATGAACAAAGAGAGCTGTAATTTCTGTCTTTGTACCAGACGCTTCCTGTGCCAAGAATTTTGTTTGTAGATTATGGGCTTCTAATAAGGCTGCATCAGCTAACTGGATTTCTTCTTCACATCGTTCACATGTACCGTTTTTTATATAATCTAACGCTTTATAAATATGTTGTTTCGCATCGCCAGCATATAAAATTAAACCCATGATAATTTGATCTGGAACAATAATTTCCATAAATTCCTCCTCATTTCACTATGTAAAAAGCTTTTTTCATTTGAAATTTTAAAATTTTCTTTTGTAACTATAGAATACAACTACATAATAAACTTGTCAATCTAAAAATCAACAAATAAACTATTTTTATTTATATAAGCACAAATGTGCAATCGATTAAAAAAAAAACGATAAACTGAATCAGTCTATCATTTTCACTCACATAGAATCTCTCTAAAAGTCAGATCCCCATCTTCTTCCAAAACTTTTAAAATTGTATTTTTATCTGTAATCAGATGATTTACTAGATTAGCACGCAAGACAGAAAGAATCGCAGATACTTTCGTATCACCATAAGCAACAGCTAAACTTTGAGGAATATTTTTTAAATCTTCCAAAGAGATTGCTATCGTTCTTTCCTGTAAGTTCTCATAAACTTCTTTACCTTTTGAATCAAAGAATCGACAACAAATTTCCCCTACAGTTTTAACTTTGGTTAATTCTTTAAAGTCATCCTCTGTAAGCATGTCTAACCATTGATGTTTTCCTTTATTACTAAAATCACCAATCCCAACCACAGCTATATCTAAATCTTTCCAACTATTTTTCAAATCTTCAAAATATCTTGATTGCAAAATACCATCTGCTAACAATTTATTCTCTTGCACAATCGTTGCATTCATAAATGTACACTCTCCATGAAATTTTCTAGACATTTCATAGATCAGTGTATTCACATGGTATTTAGCGTGTATGTGACTAGGACCACCTGCTAGAGGATAGAAGTGAACATTTCGGACACTTTTGCTGTGGATTAAATCTACTAAATTACTTAAACTTTTCCCCCAAGAAAAGCCAATTTTCATATTATCATCAATTAAATTCCTAAGGACACCTGCTGCAACTTGAGAAATTCTTTCAGATAAAATTATTGGATTATCATCAAATTCATTTGGAATAATTTCCAAACTTTCCAGACCATATTTTTCTTTTACATAATTTTCCAACTTAAACATATTGGTATCAAAATTCTCTATTTCAATTTTAACAATTCCTGCATTCCTTGCTTCTGTTAACATTCTACTAATAGAGGTTCTATAAATTCCTAATTTTGCTGCTATTTGTGACTGATTTAAGTTTTCAATATAATACAGATAAGCAATTTTAGAGAGCAGTTTATTCCTATCTTGATTCATACACTTAACCTCTTACGAAACTACCTTAACCATTATCCCAGCATTTTCTAATGTAGCTATATTTTGTTTAGAAAGTTTTTCGTCTGTTATTACTTCATAGACTTGACTTAAAGCAAATCTTCTTACTGTACCCCTTTTATCAAATTTACTTGAGTCAGTTAGCACAATGACTTTATCCGACGCTGCTGAAATATATTGAACTACCTCACTGCGCATTAAATCTTTTCCTGTAAAACCCATCTCTTTATCGTAGCCATCTGTCCCAACAAAAGCTTGACGCACATGAAAAGTCTGTATCATTTCTTTTAATAAAGGTCCTACGGTAACCTGTGAATCTTTCTGAAACTCTCCACCAAGAACAATAACACGACATGAATCATAACCTCTTACAAAATTTGCTATAAAAAATGAATTTGTTACAATAGTGACATTTCTTTTTTGCTTGCAAATTTCCTCAGCAAGTAAAGCACAGGTTGAACCAGATTCTATCATTATTGTTTCATTATCTGATACCAATTTTACTGCTTCTTGAACAATTTTTCTCTTAATTTCATAATTAATTGACAAGCGTACATTTAAGTCATCTCCACTATTTAACACAGCATATCCATGCTCTCTGTGTAATAAGCCTTTTGACTCTAATTTATCTAAATCTTTTCTAATCGTTACTTTCGATACATTTAATTTTTCCGATAATGTATTAACATCAATCTTTTCATATTCTGATACTAATTTAATAATTTGTTCCAATCTTTTCATTTTACACCTCCGTTTTATTCTACCAAAATAAAAAGCAAAAAACAACAAATTAAACTTTCGTTCGTAATTGTTTTTCTTTCGTTTTTGTGATAGGATAGACTTATGAAGAGGAGGAACTCTTATGGAAATATCTAAAGGAATTATTTTTAATATTCAACACTTTTCAATTCATGACGGCCCGGGTATTCGTACAACTGTTTTTTTAAAAGGATGTCCTCTGCGCTGTCCATGGTGTTCTAATCCTGAATCTCAAAGAATGAAACCTGAGAAAATGAAAGATGCTCAACGAGAGAAATTTACCTTAGTCGGTGAAGAAAAGACTGTAGAAGAAATTATTACAGAGGTATTAAAAGACAAAGAATTTTACGAAGAATCCGGTGGAGGTTTAACCTTATCAGGAGGTGAAATATTTGCTCAGTTTGAATTTGCTAAAGCCATCTTAAAGTCAGCTAAAGAACATCACATACACACTGCCATTGAAACTACTGCCTTTGTTGATCATGAAAAATTTATTGATTTAATCCAATATGTGGATTTTATCTACACAGACCTAAAACATTATAATTCTATAAAACATAAAAAAGTGACCGGGGTTTTTAATCAAATGATTATTAAAAACATTCATTATGCTTTTTCTCAAAAGAAAACTATCGTTTTAAGAATCCCAGTTATTCCTGATTTTAATAATAGTTTAGAGGATGCAGAAGAATTCGCTACTCTATTTAACTCATTAAATATCGACCAAGTTCAACTACTACCTTTTCATCAATTTGGTGAAAACAAATATCGTTTATTAAATCGGAAATATGAAATGGATGGAGTTGGCGCACTTCATCCTGAAGATCTCATTGATTATCAAAAGGTATTTCTGAACCATCATATTAATTGCTATTTCTAGTTTATCTCCCTGAAATGCTCTAGCTATTTGCAGATAACAAGCATCTATAATACATACTTAACTTTTCAAAAGGTTTAGCTAAAAAATTTTAGCCAAACCTTTTCTATTTTACCTTGCTCTAGAATTTTTAAACTGCTATACTTATAACAGAAAACCCTTCCAAGGAGGTAGCGGATGTCTCATTCCTTTAAAAAATCTCTCCAAAAAGAAATTCTCCATCGAAGCTCTATCGCAGCCTTTGTGACCTCTCTTTTACTACTTATTTTACTTTTTGGTTTTTCCTATTTTTTACAAAAACAACAACTCTCTAAAGATACTAAACAGATTGTCAAACAAGTTCAAGAGATGAAAGAAGCAAATAATGAGCTCCTGACTACTATGAACTATAAAATGATTCCTGGATTTTTGGACGGCAAACACACAGAGAGAGAAGTCTTTAGCTTATTTTACGAGACAAAAGCTAAATTAAAACTTAGTTCTGACCTCATTATCCTAAGCGATACAGGTGAATTACTATTCAGTACCAATCGCAATCATCAAGAAAGTATTTTATCTCCCTACTATCTAAAACTGCTCATTCAAAATCCTTCTCAAGATAAAGTTACAGAAAAAATTGCACTCTCTTCAGATAAGCAACATTACACACTCTTTATCAAACCACTACTTCAAAACCAACGAGTTAAGGCCTATACTATTGCTTTCGTAAATGAGAATGATTTCATCTCAAGTTTCCCAATGATAAATTCTAAATACATCATTACCGATAACTTTGGAAATATGTTTTCCAACAATACAAATCAGTTTACTCGTTCCACTCTTGAAAAATTTGATGAAAAACTCCTACACTCTCGCACCCACTGGTATGCGAATGAACCGCTTATTGTTCAAAAAGAAAAAGTCGGTGCTATTTTTTCAATCTATACTTTTCAATCCTTTTTTCCCATTCCTAGCTTACTCGGCCTAGCCTCCATTCTCACCTTATGTATATTCTTCCTCTACTTCTGGCAAGCAAGGCGAATTGCTCATAAGATTGCTACACACAACGCTGTTCCTATTGAAAGCTTAGTTTACCAACTTCAAGAAATTCCTAAACAAGTAGAAAAAAGGCTTTCTCTACAAACAGGTGATGAGTTTGAGTTTATGGCAGAAAAAATCAACAATATGTTGTACGAATTAGATCAACTTCATCAAAAAATGTTGACCATAGAAAAAGAAAAGTGGATTTTTGAAAGAAAAATGCTGGAAGCTCAGTTCAATCCTCATTTTCTCTACAATACACTTGAGACGATTAAAATCACTTCTTTAATGGATGCTGCTCTCACACAAGACCTGATTCAAAACCTCACGCGCATTCTTCGCTACAGTATCACCGATTTAGAAAAAGAAACAACCATTTGTCAGGATTTAAAGATTATAGAGGATTACCTTATGATTCATAAGATTCGTTTCGAGCACTTTTCCTATGATATTGTCTGCCCAGAAACTGTTGATAATCAGCCTATTCCTAAACTTTTCTTGCTTCCTCTCGTAGAAAATGCTATAAAATATGGGATGCAATACCGTATTGATCTTCATATTGATATCCAAATTACCTTGGAAGCAGATTCTCTGACTTTTTTAGTCAAGGATAATGCCGGAGGGCTCACAAAACAAGAGCGACTCGCTATTTTAGACTCTTTAGAAAGCCCTCATACCCAGCATGGCATCGTTAACAGCTATAAACGATTGAGCAATTTCTTTTCTGATGTCCAGCTAGATTTAGGAGTCAATCGCCATGGAGAAACTTGGGTCAAATTTATAACGAAAGGACTAACTCATGTTTAAGCTCATTATCGTAGAAGATGAACACCTCATTCGAAAATGGCTAGAGATTGCCGTAGACTACTCTGCCTTAGGTATCCAAGTCGTAGGAACTGCCAGTCACGGTCAAGAGGGAATGAAACTCATCCAAGAAAAAGAACCTCATATTGTCTTAACAGACATCACAATGCCAATTATGGATGCTTTTATGATGTTCGAAGCCACTCGTACTCTCTCCTATGAAAAAGTTATCTTATCAGGTTATAACGATTTTCAAAATGCCAAAAAAGCCATGCAATACGGAGCAGTTGATTTCTTATCCAAGCCAATTGATACCAAGGAATTGACAGAATGTCTTCAAAACATTGTTTTGCGATTACAAGGTAGCACCTATCAAGAAACTCCTTTTTTAGAAGAATATCAAACTTTACTCACCTCTATCCAACAGGTTGATACACAAAACCAAATCATTCAGCAAATTATTTCCTTTGTCCACAAGCATTATGCAGAGCATTTTACGATTGCGACTATTGCTGAAGCTTTAAGCTATAGCGAAAGCTATCTATATAAGGTTATCAAAGAAGACTTCCCCATGACTCTAAATGAATATATCTTACAATATCGTCTGAAACAAGCTATAGATAAGATGGCTGAATCTCCCAACTCCCCTCTAAGCGACATTTCTGACCAAGTTGGATTTTCAGACTATAAATATTTTGCCAAAGTATTTAAAAAGTATCTCCATATTTCCCCAAAGGAATTGAAATCACTCGGAAGAATAGTAAAATAAGCTATTCTTCTTTTTGTAGAGAATTTTACTCTAATAGAATAGAATTGTCGGTTTTAAAAACGCTTACATTGTTTTAAAATAAACTTAAATAACACAACGGAGGTATCCATCATGAAAAAGAAATGGATGTATTATGCTGCTTGCGGACTAGCTCTTTTTGGTCTTGCTGCTTGTTCTTCTAATGAATCTGCCGATGGCGGTTCATCTGATAAAGGAGACGGCGGTTCGCTAGTCGTTTATTCACCAAACTCAGAGGGCTTAATTGGAGCAACTATTCCTGCCTTTGAAGAAAAATATGGTATCAAAGTAGAACTGATTCAAGCTGGTACTGGAGAACTTTTCAAAAAACTAGAATCAGAAAAAGAAGCTCCTGTGGCCGATGTTATCTTTGGTGGTTCTTACACACAATATGCTACCCACGGAGAACTCTTTGAAAACTATACTTCAAAAGAAAATGATAATGTTATCAAAGAATATCAAAACACAACTGGCTACTCTACACCTTATACACTAGATGGTAGTGTCTTAATCGTCAATCCTGATTTAACGAAAGGCATGAACATCGAAGGATATAGCGACCTTCTCAAACCTGAACTAAAAGGAAAAATTGCAACTGCTGACCCAGCAAACTCTTCTAGCGCCTTTGCTCAATTAACAAATATGCTACAAGCTCAAGGTGGTTACAAAGACGATAAAGCCTGGTCTTATGTAAAAGATCTCTTCACACTTATTGATGGTAAAATCGGATCAAGCTCATCTGGTGTCTATAAAGCAGTCGCTGACGGAGAAATGGCTGTTGGTCTCTCTTATGAAGATCCAGCAGTTAAACTCTTAAATGACGGAGCTAATATCAAGGTAGTCTATCCAAAAGAAGGAACCGTCTTCCTACCTGCTAGTGCTGCTATCGTTAAAAAAGCGAAAAATATGGAAAATGCCAAGAAATTTATCGATTTTATTATCTCTCAAGAAGTACAAGATACACTTGGTACAACCACTACTAACCGTCCTGTTCGTAAAAATGCTAAAACAAGCGAAAATATGAAACCAATTGACAAAATCAAAACACTCACTGAAGATTATGATTATGTCATCAAGAATAAATCAGATATTGTTAAGAAATACAACGAAGTCTTTACAGATATCCAATCTAAACAGTAAAAGAGGTTCACTATGAGTGAGATCAAAATTATTAACGCCAAAAAAATCTACCACGATGTCCCTGTTATTGAGAATTTGAACATTACAATTCCAAAAGGAAGTCTCTTTACCCTTCTTGGACCTTCAGGGTGTGGGAAAACGACTCTTCTTCGTATGATTGCAGGTTTCAACAGTATTGAAGGCGGAGAATTTTACTTCGATGATACAAAAATCAATAATATGGAACCCAGCAAACGCAATATTGGCATGGTTTTCCAAAACTACGCTATTTTCCCACATTTGACTGTCCGAGATAATGTCGCTTTTGGTCTCAAGCAAAAGAAGGTTCCAAAAGAAGAATTGATCCAACAGACAAACAAGTATCTTGAACTCATGCAAATTGCTCAATATGCGGATCGCAAGCCCGATAAACTTAGTGGTGGACAACAACAACGTGTCGCCTTGGCACGTGCCTTAGCTGTTAATCCAAGTGTTCTCCTCATGGACGAGCCACTTAGTAACCTAGATGCCAAACTTCGCTTGGATATGCGTCAAGCCATTCGAGAAATCCAACACGAAGTGGGAATTACAACTGTTTATGTGACCCACGACCAAGAAGAAGCTATGGCTATTTCAGACCAAATTGCTGTTATGAAAGACGGAGTCATCCAACAAATCGGCCGACCAAAAGAACTCTATCATAAACCAGCTAATGAGTTTGTAGCAACCTTTATCGGACGCACAAATATTATCCCTGCCACTCTTGAAAAACGGAGCGACGGCGCTTATATCGTCTTTTCAGATGGCTATGCTCTTCGAATGCCAGCTCTTGATCAGGCTGAGGAACAAGCTATTCATGTAAGCATTCGTCCTGAAGAGTTTATCAAAGATGAATCTGGAGATATTGAAGGAATTATTAGCGATAGCGTCTATCTTGGACTGAATACTGAATACTTCATCGAAACAGGGTTTGCCTCAAAAATTCAAGTTAGCGAAGAATCAACTTTTGAAGAAGATCTACAAAAAGGCGATCGTATTCGTCTACGAATCAATACTCAAAAATTAAACGTCTTTTCTGCAGATGGTTCACAAAACCTGATAAAAGGAGTCAACCATGGAACGTAAAAAACTAAATATTTGGACAGTCTCCTCTTTCTTCATCTTTCTTACCTATCTCGTCTTTCTAGTTTATCCTATCGTTACCGTGCTCAAGCAAGCACTCATACATGAAGGACAATTCTCACTAGCTAATTTCGTCACTTTCTTTAGTAAAGCCTACTACTCTGAGACACTCGTCAACAGTTTCAAGGTTTCCATTACCGCTACTGTCACTTCCTTAGTCGTAGGAACCCTATTAGCTTATCTCTTTTCCATGTATGATTTCAAGGGGAAGAAATTTCTACAAATATTGATTATCATTGCTTCCATGTCAGCTCCTTTCGTGGGAGCCTACTCCTGGATTCTCTTGCTGGGACGGAATGGGGTCATCACTAAATTTCTGACAAATGCCCTTCATCTTCCAGCTATCGATATTTATGGATTCAAAGGAATTGTACTTGTCTTTACACTGCAGCTATTCCCACTGGTATTTCTATACGTTGCTGGGACAATGAAAAGTATTGACAATTCTCTACTTGAAGCCGCTGAAAGCATGGGGTCCTTCGGATTTAAGCGTATCGTAACGGTTGTTTTGCCTCTCCTAGTTCCAACCTTACTAGCTGCTGCCCTGCTTGTATTTATGAGAGCATTCTCAGACTTTGGAACGCCTATGTTGATTGGTGAAGGATATCGGACTTTCCCCGTCTTGATTTATACTCAATTTATTAGCGAGGTTGGAGGAAATTCTGCTTTTGCATCTGCTTTAGCAATTATGGCGATTATCATTGCCTTGGCAATTTTCCTTATCCAAAAACACATTGCAAACCGCTACAGTTTCAGCATGAATTCGCTCCATCCAATTGAGCCTAAAAAAACTACAAAAGGAAAAATGGCTGCCATTTATGCAACAGTCTACGGAATTATCTTTATCTCTGTTTTACCTCAAATCTACTTGATTTATACCTCTTTCCTAAAAACATCAGGTATGGTATTTGTCAAAGGTTATTCTCTAAACAGTTACAAGGTAGCTTTCAATCGTATGGGATCTGCTATTTTCAATACCATTCGTATCCCTTTGATTGCCTTAGTTCTAGTTGTCCTATTCGCAACATTTATCTCCTACCTAGCCGTTAGAAAACGGAATTTGTTTACAAACTTAATTGACAGCCTCAGTATGGTCCCTTATATTGTACCAGGAACCGTTCTAGGGATTGCCTTCATTTCTTCCTTCAATACTGGCCTATTTGGAAGTGGATTTCTTATGATTACAGGGACAGCTTTCATCTTGATCATGTCTCTATCTGTCAGAAGATTACCGTATACTATTCGCTCATCTGTTGCTAGCTTGCAACAAATAGCACCAAGTATTGAAGAAGCCGCTGAGAGCTTAGGAAGTAGTCGTCTCAACACCTTTGCCAAGATTACAACTCCGATGATGATATCTGGTATTATTTCTGGAGCCATCCTATCTTGGGTTACAATGATTTCAGAGCTCTCTACTTCTATCCTCCTCTACAATGTCAAAACAAGAACAATGACTGTAGCTATTTATACAGAGGTTCTCAGAGGGAATTACGGTGTAGCCGCAGCCTTGTCAACTATCCTGACTGTTCTAACAGTAGGTTCCTTGCTCTTGTTTATGAAAATCTCTAAAAGCAATAGCATTACACTTTAGTTTTCCCCATCAAAAACAGCCGAAAGGATTACCCTCGGCTGTTTTTCTTATCTTGATATTCTTATCAAATCCCTAGTTCAAAGCAAGCAAGTCTAGACTGATTATACTTCAAAGAACAAACTAGGAAACTAGCCGCAGGTTGCTCAAAGCACTGCTTTGAGGTTGTAGATAAGACTGACGAAGTCAGCTCAAAACACTGTTTTGAGGTTGTGGATAGAACTGACGAAGTCAGTAACCATATCTACGGCAAGACGACGTTGACGCGGTTTAAAGAGATTTTCGAAGAGTATTAAATAGAGGCTTCCTCCATCTTCTCCCGTCCTAGTTCTCGGTAACTACGGTCGCCGACAACTTCTACGCTAAACTGGCCGTCCTCATATTCAAGGATCGTCACGCTACCATTATCAAGACCATGTGGATGCATACCATTGATCAGATAAACAATGGTTCCAATGGTCATTCCGTGGCTCACGACAAGGGCATTGCCCCCACCTTGTTCTTCCATTTCTTTGGCAATCGCTTCAAAACCTTCCTTGATTCGGCCACTAAGTTTTTCCCATCCTTCAGCCCAACCAGCTGTATCGACCTCTACCAAACCCTCAGCCAGTTCAGCATAAGACAATTGGTGAACGTGATCCACATTAAAGATACGAGGAATAATGCCCATGAAAAGATCGCCATCGTAAGCCCCGTCAAAACTACCGAAACACCATTCTCTGATACGCTTGTCCATGCGATAAGGGATTTTTCCCTGCAAGCCAAGTTCATCAAGGATAATTCCCATTGTCTGAATAGTGCGACCAGAATCACTGGAATAAGCGCGCTCAAACTGTAGACCAGATTCTCGCAAACCGATTCCTAATTCTTGAATCCCTCGCTCACCTTCAGCTGTTAAGGGAGTATCGCTCCAACCTTGCGCGCGACCAATCGTGTTAAACATGGTCTTGCCATGACGTACCAAATACAATCGTACTTTTACCATTTTCCGTCCTCCGTTTGCTTCTATTATATCATGGATGATAAAACAAAAGCCACCCAGACAGGCGACTTTTGCAGGAGATTATTATGAAAAAGTTTAGGAGTTCTATTAAATAAAGATATTAGATGAAAATCAAATTCAAACTAAATCAGTGTTATCTGTTTCAAATAATATTAGGAGGTCTTTATTTAATGATTATAGTATACACAGCTAACCTTAAATAGAACTTAAAAAATTATACCCATTCACCTTTTTCATTTACTTTATAACCGTTAATAGTCATATTTTTTGCTAATTTCCCATCAGCTAGCAAGTAATACCACTTATCTCCATCCTTAATCCATTGGTTACGAGCGTACTTGCCGTCTTGGTTTAGATAATACCAACTATCATACTGAGAATCAAATACCCACTCACTCTTAGCCATGTAACCGCCACGTTTTAGGTAATATTCTCCCTGCCAAGCTTTCTCTACATAACTACCAGTTGAATCTACATAAAACCAGCTCTTATAATCTTCATCATAAATCCATTCACTCGCAGCCATTGAAGCATCTGCTTTTAGATAATAACGCCCTACCCAACGGTTTCTTACAAGGTTACCAGAAAGGTCATTATAGTACCATTTGCCAGACTCTTTAAACCACTTACTTGCTTGATGATTTTTCTTAGTCTCTCCATTAGAGGTAACAATAGCTTGAGATGAAGTTGAAACTGAGGATGAAGTTCCAGTAGAAACTGCTTGAATAGCCTCTTCTTTTGTCACCTTAGGCTTAGCTTTTCCTTGGTAAACATCTTCGATACGCTTAGTAAAGACAGATAACTCTTCAGGGGATAGCATGTGTACTAATTCAGGTTCCTCCTCATGTAAAAGACCAGCTTCCCTCTTAACTTTGTGTATCCCTTCTTCAACTATATCATCAATCTTACTAAACATAGAAATCTTTTCTGCTTTCGAAAGTGTATCATCATTACTAATAGCCGTCTTCTCCATAAAGGCAACAGCATTAATTTCTCGGATATTCTTTTCTTTAGGTACTGTAGAAATCGGATAATGATTGTTAGATAAAAATAGAGAAACTTTCTTAAGATAAGTATTTAAATTATCTTGATTATTAAATAAAGTTAAATACTTATCACTATCAACATATAAACCAGATTGATGAAAACCAGGTGCGTAGTAGCTTGAAACTCTAGCTAATATTTCTTTTTTCTCTAATTCTGTATAGTGAGAATCATTATTTATTTGAGAAATTACCAGATTCATTTTCTTTAGTATAGCAAGTTCAGCAACAATATACTTCATTCTATGACCAAAAAAATTATCTTTTTCTCTATAACGATCAATGTAGTTTTTTTTAGATTTGTTCTTAAACTCTGATAAAATATTTGATAACTCTTCCAAAGGAATTTTTCTTTCTAAACTATACTTCCTTATACCTTCTAACTCTCCCATGAAATCTTGTAACCTATAATTAAGTTCTTCTCTTAATTTATCTCTAATAGAGCTTACATCACTCTTGGAAAAAGAAACTGTATCCCAGTCTCCTTGATCAACCTGTTCAAAGATATTTTGTTTAATCAAATCAATTAAAAATTGCTTCGTTTCCTCAATTTTTTTATTAACCTCTTCTGGACTCACACTAGTGGTAGTTTCATGGCTTTCTTCTTGTGCATAAACTACTTGATTGGCAAACGTTGGTACTAGTAAAGTCGACAGCCCCAAAGCTACTAAAGCATGTTTCATTTCTTTTTTCATCATTTTCTCCTATTTTCTTAATTTTTAAAACTATGAATTGGTGCTGGGATTTGTCCTCCACGAGAGATGAAATCAACAGACGAAGCTCCATTGACCTTCATAACAGGTGCAGTTCCTAATAGGCCACCAAACTCAATCATGTCGCCTTCTTTTCCTTTTGGAATGATACGTACAGCCGTTGTTTTCATGTTAATGACACCAATTGCTGCTTCATCTGCAATCATAGCCGCAATGGTTTCAGCAGGTGTATTCTCCGGAATGGCAATCATATCCAAACCAACGGAACAGATAGCCGTCATAGCTTCTAGTTTTTCCAAATTAAGAGAGCCATTTTGCACTGCAGCAATCATTCCTTCATCCTCTGAAACAGGGATAAAGGCACCAGACAAACCACCGACTTGGTTGCAGGCCATAACTCCGCCCTTCTTAACTTGGTCATTCAAGAGAGCCAAGGCAGCCGTCGTCCCGTGTGTTCCAACTGTCTCTAGACCCATTTCTTCAAGGACACGTGCAACAGAATCTCCAACCGCAGGAGTTGGCGCCAAACTCAAGTCCACAATACCAAACTCCACACCCAATCTCTCACTGGCCATTTGACCAACCAATTGACCGATACGAGTGATTTTAAAGGCTGTTTTCTTAACTGTTTCTGCTACTACATCAAAGCTCTGTCCACGAACTTTTTCCAAGGCACGTTTCACCACACCAGGACCGGAAACTCCGACATTGATGATAACATCTGCCTCCCCAACACCATGGAAGGCACCTGCCATAAATGGATTGTCCTCAACAGCATTAGCGAATACAACCAACTTAGCTGCCCCCATATCAGATAAATTAGCCGTTTCCTTGATAACTCGTCCCATATCTGCGACAGCCGTCATATTGATACCAGACTTGGTTGAACCGATATTGACTGAAGAGCAGACCTTGTCCGTTTCAGCCAAAGCGCGAGGAATAGAATTGATGAGAATCTCATCTCCCTTTTGATAACCTTTTTGTACCAAGGCAGAAAAACCACCAATAAAGTCCACACCAATCTCTTTCGCAGCCTGATCAAGTGCTTTTGCCAGAACCACATAGTCCGTCGCATCTGTCGCTGCCCCAATCAGAGAAATGGGAGTCACCGATACACGCTTATTAACGATAGGAATTCCCAACTCAGCTGCAATTTCATCCCCAACAGCCACTAATTTCGCCGCTTTGGTCCTAATCTTTTGATAAATTTTCTCCGCAGCACGATTGATATCTGGATCAATACAGTCCAAAAGGGAAATCCCCATGGTAATGGTTCTGATATCGAAATTTTGCTCCTCAATCATGGCGATAGTTTCAGTAACTTGTCTAATATCCATGTGCACCTCCTAGATATTATACATAGCTTCGAAAATCGCTGCACTCTGAATATTGATTTTCACATTCAAAGTTTGCCCAAAAGCTTCAAATTCATTACGAAGATAGGTAAAATCTTGCTTTTCATCGCTAGAGACGACAGCCATCATCGTGAAATATTCATCCAAGACAGTTTGAGAGATATCATCAATATTCAAACCCAATTCTGCAATTTTACCAGAAACACCTGCAACAATTCCAGATTTATCTTTACCAACAACAGTTATAATCGCTTTCATAAGCAAACTCCAATTCTTATTTTAATAGGAAACCTGAACATTAAACAGGATTCTTTTCAAATAGTATAGCATAATTCCAACTAAAATACTCAAAAACGCCTGCTTACGAAGTTGTTCTTAAGAAAAAAACAATTTCGTAAACAAGCGTCTACTATCCCAACTTATGATGAGTGTTCCCGCTAGGACCAAGATCCTAGCGGTAGACCAGAGCTAGACTAAGAGCACAAGACTCCATCATCATAACACTCAACAAAATTGATGATTTTATACTAATTCGATGATCGCCATTGGCGCTGCATCACCACGACGTGGTTCAGTTTTAAGGATACGAGTGTATCCACCGTTACGTTCAGCATAACGAGGTGCGATTTCTGAGAACAATTTTTGAAGTGCTGTAGTAGAAGTGTACTTGTCAGTTGCTTCATCATAGTTTTCAGATGCGATTTCATTACGTACGAAAGCAGCTGCTTGACGACGTGCATGCAAATCACCACGTTTACCTAGAGTAATCATTTTTTCAACAGTTTTACGGATTTCTTTAGCACGAGCTTCAGTTGTCACGATTGATTCGTTGATCAAAAGGTCAGTTGTCAAATCGCGAAGCATTGCTTTACGTTGTGAGCTAGTGCGTCCTAGTTTACGGTAAGCCATGTATTCCTCCTTTATTTATCTTTTAATCCAAGACCCAAATCAATGAGTTTGAGTTTCACTTCTTCCAAACTCTTGCGTCCAAGATTTCGTACTTTCATCATCTCTGCTTCAGATTTTTCTGTCAAATCATGCACAGTATTGATACCGGCACGTTTCAAACAGTTGTATGAACGCACAGACAAGTCCAGTTCCTCAATCGTACGATCCAAGATACGGTCGTCAGATTCAGTATCAGCTTCTTTCATCACTTCAGTTGACTTAGCAATCTCAGTAAGATTTGTAAACAAATCAAGATGTTCTGTCAAAATACGTGCTGAAAGCCCTAAAGCATCTTCTGGAATAATTGTTCCATTTGTCAAGATTTCAAGGGTTAGTTTGTCAAATCCATCATTGCTACCTACACGAGCAGGTTCCACTTGATAGTTGACTTTTGTAACTGGTGTATAAATAGAATCTACAGCAAGTGTTCCAACTGGTGCATTATCCTTTTTATTTTCATCAGCAGGTACATATCCACGACCACTGTTAACAGTCATAGTCGCTTTTAGAGAAGAACCTTCACCGATTGTAAAGAGATAATGATCTGGATTTACAATTTCAATATCGCTATCTGTCAAAATGTCACCAGCTGTTACTTCAGCAGGACCTTCAACATCTAGTTCGATGATTTTTTCGTCTTCAACGTACGATTTCACTGCAATTCCTTTAATGTTCAGAATGATTTGCATCACGTCTTCACGAACACCTGGAACTGTGTCAAACTCATGTAACACACCATCAATATTGATAGATGTCACAGCTGCTCCTGGTAGAGAAGCTAGAAGTACACGACGAAGAGAGTTACCAAGAGTTGTACCGTAGCCACGTTCAAGTGGTTCGATTACAAACTTGCCATAATCTTTATTTTCATCAATTTTTGTTATATTTGGTTTTTCAAACTCGATCATTTAGTTACTCCCTCTTAAACGAAAAGCAGTGTAATGCGATGATTATACACGGCGACGTTTTGGAGGACGAGCACCATTGTGTGGCACTGGAGTCACATCACGAATTGCTGTTACTTCAAGACCAGCGGCAGCAAGCGCACGAATAGCTGACTCACGACCAGAACCTGGACCTTTTACAGTAACTTCAACTGATTTAAGACCGTGTTCTTGTGCAGATTTAGCAGCAGCTTCAGAAGCCATTTGAGCAGCGAATGGTGTAGATTTACGAGAACCTTTGAAACCAAGAGCACCAGCTGATGACCAAGCAATTGCATTACCATGCACATCAGTAATCATAACAATAGTGTTATTAAATGTAGCGTGAATATGAGCAATACCAGATTCGATATTCTTTTTCACACGACGTTTACGTGTTGGTTTAGCCAAGACTTTTACCTCCTATATTATTTTTTCTTACCAGCAATCGCAACAGCTTTACCTTTACGAGTGCGAGCGTTGTTTTTAGTGTTTTGTCCACGGACAGGAAGTCCACGACGGTGACGGATACCACGGTATGAACCGATTTCCATCAAACGTTTGATGTTCAAGTTTACTTCACGACGAAGGTCACCTTCAACTTTGATTGCATCCACTTCACGACGGATAGCATCTTCTTGATCTGATGTAAGATCACGTACACGAACATCTTCTGAGATTCCAGCAGCAGCCAAAATTTTCTTAGATGTTGCAAGTCCGATACCATAAACATAAGTCAATGAGATTACTACGCGTTTGTCATTTGGAATGTCAACTCCAGCAATACGAGCCATGTTTTCTCCTTTCTATCTTATCCTTGACGTTGTTTGTGTTTTGGATTTGCTGGGCAAATTACCATAACACGACCATTACGACGAATAACTTTACAGTATTCGCAAATTGGTTTGACCGATGGTCTTACTTTCATTTCTTATCCCTCCAAGTTTTTCGATTATTTAAAGCGGTAAGTGATACGTCCACGTGTCAAGTCATATGGACTCATTTCGACAGTAACACGATCTCCCGCTAAAATACGAATATAGTTTTTACGAATTTTACCAGAAACTGTTGCTAAAATCTGATGTCCATTTTCAAGTTCAACCGTAAACATTGCATTCGGCATTGTATCAACTACTTTGCCTTCAACTTCAATCACATCGTCTTTTGCCACGCAAAAGCACCTCCATAAATTTCGATTCGATGCCTCTAAACACAGAGACAACAATTATAAGTCAGACTATCTCAGTATAACATTTGTAGCGGATTTTTGCAAGTGTGAAAAACGCTTTATTTCAAATTTGTCAATACTTTTTCGATATCTGAGAAGACATCATTGATATCTTGATTACCTTCGATGTCATGAACCAAACCTTTGGCACGATAGTGAGCAATAATTGGTTCCCCTTGAGCAATATTCACATCCAAACGACGTTTGACTGTCTCAGGCTTATCATCTTCACGTTGGTAGTAATCTTCTTCTTTATAGTCAACTGGTGGGTTAAAGACCTTGTGGAAAGTTTCTCCAGTTACGCGGTGGATAATACGACCACTCAAACGTTCCAAGAGGCTATCTGGATTCACTTCAATGTTGATGACACCTTCTAGTTCAATGCCAAGTTCAGCCAATGTTTTGTCCAAGGCATGAGCTTGTTCGATTGTACGTGGGTAACCATCCAACAAGAATCCTGTTTCTTTAATATCATTTTGTGAAAGACGTTCTTTTACGATTCCATTTGTAACTTCATCAGGAACCAATTCACCCTTGTCAATGTATGACTTAGCAAGAACACCCATTTCAGTTTGATTTGCCATAGCAGCGCGGAACATATCACCTGTTGAGATATGTGCAACATGGAATTGTTCTACGATTTTTGCTGCTTGAGTTCCCTTACCTGCACCAGGTAAGCCCATAATCAAAAGATTCATGATCTGATCTCCTTATTTTATTTTTAAATAGAAGCAAAAAGTCTTTTCACCCCTATTTAAAAACAAAATAGAAGAGGGGAGACCAAACTCTCACAAATGTTAGAGTTTAAACCTCCACTCCCTCAGCATTTACTGCTTCATACTCAATGAAAATCAAAGAGCAAACTAGGAAGCTAGCCGCAGGTTGCTCAAAGCACTGCTTTGAGGTTGCAGATAAAGCTGACGTGGTTTGAAGAGATTTTCGAAGAGTATCAGTAAATACTTTTATTCTGTTCTGTCCATGAAACCAACATACTTACGTTTCAATAGGTAACCTTCCAATTGCTTGATTCCTTCGATACCTGTAGAGATAATGATCAAGAGACTTGTTCCACCAAAGGCAACAACATCAGAAAGACCAAATACATCTTTAGCTGCAATCGGCAAAATGGAAATCACACCAAGGAAGAGGGAACCAACAGTTGCAAGACGACGAAGAAGTTTAGACATATATTCTTCTGTACCTTTACCAGGACGAACTCCATGGATATAGGCACCGCTCTTTTGTAGGTTCTCTGCCGCTTTTTCAGGATTAATCTGTACAAACGTATAGAAGAATGTAAAGAGAATAATCAACAAAGCATACATGGCAATACCAGTTGGAGAAGTGGTTGCCAACATCTCTTGTGCTACCCTTACCCAAGCCCAATCATGACCTGTAGCGCTCAAAAATTGAAGAATCGCCGCAGGTGCTGCAGTAATCGAACTGGCAAAGATAACAGGGATAACTCCAGCAGGGTTTACCTTCAAAGGAAGGTAAGAGCTAGATGGAGCACCTTGTGCAACCTTAGTATATTGGATTGGAATTTTGTATTCTGCTTGTTGAACATAGGTTGTAAAGTAAATAATCAACAATACAGTAATAATCAAAATGATTACGAAAATGATAGATGAAGTGATACGGCTACTTGGCACGTTCACAAAGTAGTCTACATAGATGCCCTGAATCATCTCTGGAATTGAGGCAACAATCCCGGCAAAGATAATCATGGAAACACCATTTCCGTATCCCTTATCTGTAATTTGCTCTCCCAACCACGTGACAATCATACTACCAGCTGTTAAGATGATACCAATCGTCAGAAAAACTTGTGGAGTTAAAGCAGTTTTAATCAATTGAGCTCCAGCCAAGGTATTAAAACCAGCTGTAATCCCGATAGATTGCACAAAAGCGAGAACTAGAGCAATATAACGAGTAGCTTGATTCAATTTTCTTCGGCCTACTTCCCCTTGTTTCCCCCACTCTACAAACTTGGGTAAAATATCCATTTGCAAGAGTTGGACAACGATAGAAGCGGTGATATAGGGACTAACTCCTAGTGCAAAAATCGAAAAGTTTTTTAGGGCATTCCCTGAGACCAAGCTCAACATGTTTAAGAAGGATAATCCACTTAAAGCATTCAAGCTATTGGCATTCACACCAGGAACTGTAATGCTAGTTCCGATACGAAAGACCAAAACGATAAAAATTGTAAATAAAATTTTTGATCGAACCTGCTTGACTTTAAGAGCTTCTCTTAATAATTTAAAAAACATAGGTCACCTCTCTTAGATGACTTCTACTGAACCACCTTTAGCAGTGATAGCTTCTTCAGCTGATTTAGAGAATTTAGCTGCTTTCACAGTCAATTTCTTAGTCAACTCACCGTTACCAAGAATTTTAATACCTGATTTTTCAGCTTTAACAATTCCTGCTTCGATAAGAACAACTGGAGTTACTTCAGCACCATCTTCAAAGACGTTCAATTGGTCAAGGTTCACAATTGCGTATTCTTTAGCGTTGATGTTAGTGAATCCACGTTTTGGAAGACGACGGAACAATGGAGTTTGTCCACCTTCAAAACCAAGGCGAACTCCGCCACCGCTACGAGCTTTTTGACCTTTTTGACCACGACCAGATGTTTTACCGTTACCTGATGAAGTACCACGACCAACGCGGTTACGTACTTTACGAGAACCTTCTGCAGGTTTCAATTCATGAAGTTTCATTTTTATTTTCTCCTCTTTTGTAAAATGCTAGCGCCGATAAGGGAGAAAAGGTTGTCTCCCCCATCAACTCGCCTATACGACGTCATCATAGATGACTATATCTAGTTTTAGGGGATGGTATAGTGCACATCCCCTAAAAATTCATTAGTTTACTTCTTCAACTGTTACCAAGTGAGATACTGCTGTGATCATACCACGGATAGCAGCGTTATCTTCTTTAATAACAGAGCTGTTCAATTTGCCAAGTCCAAGTGCTACAACAGTTTTACGTTGTGATGGAATGCGTCCGATTGGAGACTTAGTCAAAGTAATTTTAATTTGAGCCATTTTATCCCCTTTCTTATGCCAAATCAGAAACTGAAATACCACGAAGGGCAGCAACTTCTTCAGCGCGTTTCAATTGTTTCAAACCTTCAACAGTTGCACGAACAATGTTGATTGGAGTGTTAGAACCAAGTGATTTAGATGTAATATCTGCCACACCTGCCAATTCCACAACGGCACGAACTGCACCACCAGCGGCAACTCCAGAACCTTCTACAGCAGGTTTCAACAATACTTTAGCTCCACCGAATTCTGAAAGAACTTCGTGTGGGATTGTTGTTCCAACCATAGGAACTTCGATCAAGTTTTTCTTAGCATCATCTACTGCTTTACGGATTGCTTCTGGAACTTCTTGAGCTTTACCAGTACCAAATCCTACGCGGCCGTTGTGGTCACCAACAACAACAAGAGCTGCGAAACGAAGACGACGTCCACCTTTAACAACTTTTGTAACACGGTTGACAGCAACTACGCGTTCTTCTAATTCAACTGCATTGTCTTTAAATGCCATTTTCTAGTGTCCTCCTATTAGAATTTCAATCCGTTTTCACGAGCTGCATCAGCCAAAGCTTTCACACGTCCGTGATATAGATATCCACCGCGGTCGAACACCACTTCTGAAATACCTTTAGCGTTTGCACGTTCTGCAACGAGTTTACCGACAGCAACGGCTTGTTCAGTTTTAGTTCCTTTTGAAACTTCTTTGTCAAGAGTTGAAGCACTTGCGAGCGTTACACCCGCTACATCATCAATCACTTGAGCGTAGATGCCTGTATTAGAACGGAATACGTTCAAACGTGGGCGATCAGCAGTTCCAGAGAGTTTTCCGCGAACGCGACGGTGGCGTTTTTGGCGGAGTTTGTTTTTATCTGGTTTTGAAATCACAGTTTTCACCTCTTTAGTTTTAAATCGTGTGCTATGCACAAAGTTGGAAAATAGGTTGGTGGTTGAAAATCAACCACTCAACATTATTTACCTGTTTTACCTTCTTTACGGCGAACGAATTCACCAACGTAACGGATACCTTTACCTTTATATGGTTCTGGTGAACGAAGGCTACGTACGTAAGCAGCTGTTTGACCAACTACTTCTTTTGAAATTCCGCTAACAACGATTGTTGTTGGGTTTGGAAGTTCAAAAGTAATTCCTTCTGGAGCTTCAACTTCGTCTGGATGAGATTTACCAACAGCCAAAACAAGTTTAGATCCTTGAAGTTGTGCACGGTAACCAACCCCGCGCATTTCAAGTTCTTTCTTGAATCCTTCTGATACACCAACAACCATGTTGTTCAAAAGGGCACGAGTAGTTCCGTGGATAGTTTTCATTTCTTTTGAATCGTTTGGACGGTGAAGAGTTACTTCAGTACCTTCCACACGGATTTCAATATCTTTTGAGAACTCACGAGTAAGTTCTCCTTTAGGTCCTTTTACAGTTACAAGGTTGTCATTGTTAGTGAGTTCAACACCAGCAGGCAACACGATAACTTTATTACCAATACGTGACATGTTTATTTTCTCCTGTTAAATTGTCAGGCCAGAACGGCCAGTTTTCACGGGGTTAAATCGATTTCTCGATTTAAAGGAACATTTAGGTTTCAATTTCAAAGTGAATCTAGGCATCGTCTCGCAGGCATAACTTTGGGTTAGGCAAGAGACGATAACGAAGAGTCACAAAGAAATTGGGAGCTAAATATTACCAAACGTAAGCGATAACTTCTCCACCAACATTCTTTTGGCGTGCTTCTTTATCAGTAAGCAAACCTTCAGAAGTTGAAAGGATAGCAATTCCAAGTCCGTTAAGAACTTTTGGAAGGTCTTCACGTTTTTTGTAGACACGAAGTCCTGGTTTAGAAACACGTTTCAAGTTAGTGATAACTTTTTCACCGTTTGGTCCGTATTTAAGGAATACACGGATGATGCCTTGTTTGTCATCTTCGATGATTTCAACGTTTTTTACAAAACCTTCGCGTTTAAGGATTTCAGCAATCCCTTTTTTGATGTTTGATGCAGGTACTTCAAGTACTTCGTGTTTCGCTTGGTTAGCGTTACGAATACGAGTTAGGAAGTCTGCGATTGGGTCAGTCATAACCATTTTGTTTTTCTCCTCTTACTAGTAGTTTGCAAGTTGCACTTGCTAGTTAATGATTGAGCTGGGCTCAGAATATGTTTCTAGGTTTCAATTCCTAAGTGAGTCTAGGCATCTGCTTGCAGGCATAACTTGAGTTAGGCAAAAGCAGATAACGACGAATCACGACAGGATTGAAAGTTAGAATTACCAAGATGCTTTTGTTACACCAGGAATTTGTCCTTTGTAAGCTAATTCACGGAAGCAAACACGGCAAAGTTTAAATTTGCGGTAAACTGAATGTGGACGACCACATTTTTCACAACGAGTATAAGCTTGAGTAGAGAACTTCGCTGGACGTTTGTTCTTAGCAATCATTGATTTTTTAGCCATTAGATTTACCTCCTATATTATTTTGCAAAAGGCATTCCAAGGCCTGTAAGCAATGCACGTGACTCTTCGTCAGTGTTAGCAGTTGTTACGATAACGATGTCAAGACCACGAGTTTTGTCAACGTCATCGAAGTTGATTTCTGGGAAGATCAATTGTTCTTTCACACCAAGTGTGTAGTTTCCGCGTCCATCAAATGATTTTGTTGGAACACCGTGGAAGTCACGTACACGTGGAAGTGAAACTGAAACCAATTTATCCAAGAATTCGTACATACGTTCACCACGAAGGGTAACTTTTGCACCGATCGCAACACCTTCACGAAGACGGAAGCCGGCGATTGATTTTTTAGCTTTAGTGATAAGTGGTTTTTGACCTGAGATAAGTGCCAATTCTTCAGCAGCTTTTTCAAGGCTTTTAGCGTTTGATACAGCTTCACCAACACCCATGTTCAAAACGATCTTATCTACTTTAGGCACAGCCATCACTGATGAGTAGTTGAATTGTTCTGTCAAAGCAGGAACTACTTCATTAAGATATTTTTCTTTTAAACGATTTGCCATTATACTTCTCCTTTCCTTCGTGATTAATCAAGCACTTCGCCTGATTTTTTGTTGTAGCGAACTTTTTTACCGTCTACAAATTTGTAACCAACACGACCAGCTACACCATTTTTGTCCAATACTTGAACGTTTGATACGTGGATAGCTGCTTCTTTCTCGATGATACCACCTTGAGGAAGCTCGTTAGTTGGACGTTGGTGTTTCTTAACGATGTTAACACCTTCAACGATAACTTTGTTTACTTTTGGAAGGGCAGTAAGGACAACAGCTTCTGTTCCCTTATCTTTACCAGCGATTACGCGAACTTTGTCGCCTTTTTTTACAAACATTAGGTTTCTCCTTGATTTTTCTTACGCCCATAAGGGCACCCTGGAGGTAAATCCAGGGGACTAGTTTGTTTCTAAAAATTAAAGTACTTCTGGAGCAAGTGACACGATCTTCATGAAGCCACCTTCACGCAATTCACGTGCAACTGGGCCAAAGATACGTGTTCCGCGAGGAGTTTTATCTTCACGGATGATAACTGCTGCGTTTTCGTCAAATTTGATGTATGAACCATCAGCACGACGAGCACCTGATTTAGTACGAACGATAACTGCTTTAACAACGTCACCTTTTTTAACCGCACCACCAGGAGTAGCTTGTTTTACAGATGCCACGATAACATCACCGATGTTTGCAAATTTACGTCCTGAACCACCAAGAACTTTGATAGTCAAGATTTCGCGAGCACCGCTGTTGTCTGCGACTTTCAAACGAGTTTCTGTTTGAATCATTTCAGTTTTCTCCTTTCAGGTTTGATTAGATGATGACCGCTTCTTCAACAACTTCTACAAGACGGAAACGTTTTGTAGCTGAAAGCGGGCGAGTTTCCATGATACGAACGATATCACCTTCTTTGGCAACATTGTTTTCATCATGAGCTTTGTATTTTTTAGAGTAGTTAATACGTTTACCATAGACTGGGTGGTTACGTTTTGTTTCAACTACAACTGTGATTGTCTTGTCCATTTTGTCAGATACAACACGTCCAACAAGAACTTTACGATTATTGCGTTCCATTGAAATTTCTCCTTCCCTAGTCTATTATTTCGCTTCAGATTGAACTGTTTTGATACGAGCGATTTGTTTTTTAACTTCTTTCAAGCGAGCTGTTTGTTCCAATTGACCAGTAGCAGCTTGGAAACGAAGTTCAAACAATTCTTTTTTCAATTCGTTTTCGCGCTTCGCGAGTTCTTCTTGAGAAAGACCACGAAGTTCTTTAACAAATTCTTTTACTTCATTAAGTTTCATGCCTTCTCCTTATTCTGCTTCACGTTTTACGAATTTACATTTAACTGGCAATTTGTGGCTAGCAAGACGAAGCGCTTCGCGAGCGATCTCTTCAGATACACCAGCGATTTCGAACATCACTTTACCACGTTTAACTGGTGCTACCCAACCTTCAGGTGCCCCTTTACCAGATCCCATACGCACACCGATAGCTTTAGCAGTGTATGATTTGTGTGGGAAGATTTTAATCCAAACTTTACCACCACGTTTCATGTAACGAGTCATGGCGATACGAGCAGCTTCGATTTGGCGGTTAGTGATCCAGTGGCTAGTTGTAGCTTGAAGACCGTATTCACCGAATGCTACTTCTTTTCCACCTTTTGCTTCACCGCGCATTTTTCCACGGAATTCACGACGGTGTTTAACACGTTTAGGTACTAACATTGGTTATTTACCTCCTTTAGTGTTTTTGCGAGCTGGAAGAACTTCACCACGGTAGATCCATACTTTAACACCAAGTTTACCGTATGTAGTATCTGCTTCTTCCCAAGCATAATCGATATCTGCACGAAGTGTGTGAAGTGGAACAGTTCCTTCAGAGTATCCTTCAGCACGGGCGATATCTGCACCGTTCAAACGACCTGATACTTGAGTTTTGATTCCTTTAGCTCCAGCACGCATTGCACGTTGGATTGCTTGTTTTTGTGCACGACGGAAAGCAACACGTTGCTCCAATTGACGAGCAATACCTTCACCTACAAGGTGAGCATCCAAATCAGGTTGTTTGATTTCGATGATGTTGATGTGTACTTGTTTTCCAGTCAACTTGTTAAGTTTTGCACGGAGTGCATCAACGTTAGCACCACCTTTACCGATAACCATACCTGGTTTAGCAGTGTGAAGTGAAACGTTAACTTTGTTTACTGCGCGTTCGATTTCGATAGTTGAAACTGCTGCGTCAGCAAGTTCTTTTTGAACGAATTTACGGATTGCAAGATCTTCATGAAGGTAATCCGCGTATTCTTTTTCAGCATACCATTTGGCATCCCAATCACGGATGATGCCGACACGCATACCAATTGGATGTACTTTTTGACCCACGATTTTACCTCCTTATTTTTCTGCAACAGCTACAGTGATGTGAGCTGTACGTTTGTTGATTGGTGAAGCTGAACCTTTCGCACGTGGACGGAAACGTTTCATAGTTGGTCCTTCGTTTGCGAATGCTTCAGATACTACCAAGTTAGCTTTATCCAAACCAAAGTTGTTTTCAGCGTTAGCTACAGCTGAGTTCAAAACTTTCAAGATGACTTCAGCAGCTTTGTTTGGAGTGAATGTCAAGATTGCGATTGCATCGGCTACGCTTTTACCACGGATGTTATCAAGAACAAGACGTGATTTACGAGGTGAAACACGTACTGTACGAGCCATTGCTTTAGCTGAAGTAATTTCTGCCATTTATGTTCTCCTTATTTTCTACGTGTTTTCTTGTCGTCTGCAGCGTGACCTTTGTAAGTACGAGTTGGTGCAAATTCACCAAGTTTGTGACCTACCATGTCTTCTTGAATGTAAACAGGTACGTGTTTACGTCCGTCATAAACTGCAATAGTGTAACCAATGAAACTTGGGAAGATCGTTGAACGACGTGACCAAGTTTTAATAACTTTTTTCTTTTCGTCGTTAGCTTGAGCTTCAACTTTTTTCATCAAATGCTCATCGACGAAAGGTCCTTTTTTAAGACTGCGTCCCATTTTTATATTTTCTCCTTTAAATGTTGTACCACAGCGGCTTGCGCTCACATGGAGCGCTACCGAGCTGGCGGATTTACTAGTGGCTTAAGCGACTAGTTTAATATTATTTCTCGTTGCGACGACGAACGATAAGTTTGTCAGATTTCGCTTTCTTATTACGAGTTTTAAGACCAAGAGCAGGTTTGCCCCATGGAGTAGATGGTGCTTTACGACCAACTGGTGCTTTACCTTCACCACCACCGTGTGGGTGGTCGTTAGGGTTCATTACAGAACCACGAACTGTTGGGCGGATACCTTTCCAACGGCTACGTCCTGCTTTACCAAGGTTTACAAGTCCATGTTGTTCGTTTCCGACAACACCAACTGTAGCACGACAAGTTCCAAGGATCATACGAACTTCACCTGATTGAAGACGAACAAGAACGTATTTACCTTCAGAACCCAATACTTGAGCAGATGCACCAGCAGCACGTACCAATTCACCACCACGACCTGGTTTCAACTCGATGTTGTGGATCAAAGTACCAACTGGAATGTTAGCAAGTGGAAGAGCGTTTCCGACTTTGATATCTGCTTCTGGACCTGAAACGATACGTTGACCTACTTCAAGACCTTTTGGAGCGATGATGTATGCTTTCACACCGTCAGTGTAGTGTACAAGAGCGATGTTTGCAGAACGGTTTGGATCGTACTCGATTGTTTTAACAACTGCTTCAACGTTGTCTTTGTTACGTTTGAAGTCAACCAAACGGTAGAAACGTTTGTGTCCACCACCTTGGTGACGAACTGTGATACGACCGTTGTTGTTACGACCAGCCTTGCTCTTCAAAGCAACAAGCAATGATTTTTCAGGAGTGCTTGTTGTGATTTCAGCGAAATCCAAAGAAGTCATATTACGGCGACCGTTTGTTGTTGGTTTATAAACACGAATTCCCACGATATTTCCTCCTTAGATTATTCAGCTTCAGCAGCAAACAACTCGATTGCTTTTGAATCAGCTGTAAGTGTGATGATAGCTTTTTTAGTTTTGTTAGTAAAACCAGTGTAACGTCCAACACGTTTAGCTTTTGGTTTTACGTTGATTGTGTTAACATTGGCAACTTTAACACCTTCGAAAGCAGCTTCAACAGCTTGCTTGATCAAAAGTTTGTGTGCACGAGTGTCAACTTCAAATACATATTTTCCTGCTTCAAGTTGAGCCATTGAGCTTTCAGTGATGACAGGTTTTTTGATAACATCATACAAATTCATTATGCAAGAACCTCCTCGATTTTAGAGATAGCTGCTTGAGTAACAAGAAGTTTGTCACTATTTGCGATGTCAAGAACACTTGCAGTTGTAGCAGTCGCAACTTTCACGTTTGGAAGGTTACGAGCTGAAAGAGCTGCGAATTCGTTTCCTTCTTCAAGAATAACAAGGACTTTAGAATCGATGCTCAAAGCTGCAAGAACTTTTGCAAATTCAGCAGTTTTTGGAGCTGTAAATTCAAGAGAATCAACGGCTACAAATTTATTTTCAGCAACTTTTTCTGAGTAAACAGATTTAAGCGCAAGGCGACGAACTTTTTGAGGAAGTTTGTACGCATAGCTACGTGGAGTTGGTCCGAAGACGATTCCACCACCACGCCATTGTGGAGAGCGGATAGAACCTTGACGAGCACGTCCAGTTCCTTTTTGACGCCATGGTTTGCGTCCGCCACCTGAAACAGCTGAGCGGTTTTTAACTGCGTGAGTTCCTTGACGAAGGCTAGCACGTTGGCTGATGATCACATCAAACACAACAGATTCATTTGGTTCGATACCAAAGATTGCATCGTTAAGAACAACTTCGCCCGCTTGTTTACCAGTTTGGTCGAATAATGTTACATTTGCCATTTTGACTGTATTCCCCTTTCCTTATTATTTACCAGCTTTAACTGCTGACTTGATAGTGATAAGAGATTTCTTAGCACCTGGTACGTTACCTTTGATAAGGATAACGTTCTTTTCTGGAACAACTTGTACAACTTCAAGGTTTTGAATTGTTACGCGGTCGCCACCCATACGTCCTGCAAGGTTTTTACCTTTGAATACGCGGTTAGGTGCAACAGGTCCCATAGAACCTGGACGACGGTGGTAACGAGAACCGTGAGCCATTGGTCCACGTGATTGTCCGTGGCGTTTGATAACACCTTGGAAACCTTTACCTTTAGAAGTACCAGTTACGTCAACAACGTCTCCAGCTGCGAATGTTTCAACTGTGATTTCAGCACCAACTTCCAAGCCTTCAACGTTTTTGAATTCACGAATGAAGCGCTTAGGAGCCGTGTTAGCTTTCGCTACATGTCCTTTAGCAGGTTTGTTGCTCAATACTTCGCGTTTGTCATCGAAACCAACTTGGATAGCGTTGTATCCGTCTGTTTCAACAGTTTTAACTTGAAGAACAACGTTTGGAGTTGCTTCAATAACTGTTACAGGGATCAATTCGCCAGCTTCAGTGAAGATTTGAGTCATTCCCACTTTTTTCCCTAAGATTCCTTTTGTCATGAGAAAATAGTTCCTTTTCTATATTTTTTATTCAAAAAGTTTTTAACGAGCGTTTTTTATGCTCAGGTCTAAGATACAAAGGGCGTCAAACTCAAAGTGAAAATAGGAAACTGACGCAGTGTCTAGCAGACACTAGGAAGTTTATCTTTTTCACACCGAGTTTAGCCCGTGTTCAATTATATTGAAACACCAGCCTCTGCTCTTTTATATTTTAGATTAAAGTTTGATTTCTACGTTTACACCACTTGGAAGATCCAATTTCATCAAGGCATCAACTGTTTTTTGAGTTGGGTTAACGATATCGATCAAACGTTTGTGTGTACGCATTTCAAATTGTTCGCGAGAGTCTTTGTATTTGTGAGTCGCACGAATGATTGTGTAGAGGCTACGTTCAGTTGGAAGTGGGATTGGACCCGCAACTTGTGCACCTGTACGAGTAGCTGATTCTACGATCTTTGCAGCCGCTGTGTCAAGCGTACGGTGTTCGTAAGCTTTCAAACGGATACGGATTTTTTTGTTTGCCATCTTTTTCTCCTTTTCGTCTATTTAAGATAATAGGCTAGCTCCACAAGAAAACCGACGCGGCGTTGCGTGGCAATGCAACCGAGCGTGTCGCAACCTCTTGCATCAAAGCTAAAGCTGTAATTTACAGCACCATAATAGAATAACACAAAGCCCCTGCGATTGCAAGGGATTTGTTGCTGTTTTTTCATTTTTTTACAATGAAACTGTTTTCCTATTTTTTCTTTTTAAAATTAGGGATTTTCTTCTATATAAACTGACTCCTCTTGACCTCAAATTTACCTTCTGATTGGTCCACTAAGACATCCGCCTTAGACTCAGTTTCTTTATAGTATCGCAGATACTGCTCCCGTCTCATCTGATGGCTAGCCAATATAAAGGATGCATCGCGATTTCTCACAGTCGTATCTCTAGCAAGGCGTCGCTTTAATTCGGTCTCCTCATCCGTGTAGAAACAGATGGTTTTGTCAAAGAGTTCTTTGGGTAAAAAGCCAACAGACATCCCTTCGACAATCAGAATTGGCTTTTCTCCAGACAAGACCTCACTAGCTTTCCAAGGTTCTTCAATTGTTAAGATATCCATGCCAGCCTTTAAAGCGAGAATGTCTCTTTCTAAACTTACCAGTTCATGAGCCACAGGTAAACAAGCGGTCACTTTTTGGTCTGGAGTCTCCTTTGGCACCACTAAATGACGATTTGAAGCAATGTAAGGATCGGTTTCCAATAAGTTTACCTTTGCAGAATCTAGGGTTTGGTGCAATTCCTGTGCAAAGGTTGATTTGCCTGAAGCTCCATGACCATACATACCCAGTGTCCTGATTTTCCCCGTTTCGATCTCTGAGACTAGTTGGTCTACTAAGTCTTTTTTCTTCATTCTCTCTTCACCTGTTCATAGCTTTCTTTTCCGTCATTGAGCTTGTCCCAAATCACTACTTGCCCACTTTGGAGCGATTTTTGCACATCGATAATTCGTTGATTGGACGAACCTCGAAATTGGAGCATAAGATTTCTCTTAGTTCGATCATACCGTCCATCGACAAGAATGTCAATCAGTGATAAGAGTTCCAATTTATCTGAGGTCTCTAGCATCATTTCTTCCCAAGTGTAGCCCGTCCAGGACCAGATGTCTTTTTCTGGCAATTCCTTCCGAATGCGCTTAACGAGTGGCAAGAGAATACCCGTATTGAGAAAGGGCTCCCCTCCCAGTAAGGTTAACCCCTGAACATAAGGCTGGGCAAGATCTGCCATGATTTGCTCTTCTAATTCTGCTGTGTAGGGAATTCCTGCATTGAAAGACCAAGTCGCAACATTATAACATCCCTCGCAGTGAAACATGCAACCTGATACATAGAGAGAGTTACGCACACCTTCTCCATCTACAAAGTTAAAGGCCTTGTAGTCGATGATACGCCCTTGACTGAGTTCCTCGCTTTTCCATTCTTGTGGTTTTGGATTATTCATTCGCTACCTCTATCCAATAACGCTCCACACCATTGCGAACATCCTCAATGAGACCTCCATTTGCTAGAATAACTACTCTGCTAGCAGGATTATTCACGCTACAGGTCACTAGAGCTTTCTTGATGTTCTTTTCCTTAGCAACTTGCAAGCCCTGACGGAGAGTCTCTTTTGCATAACCCTTGCCTCTTTCAGATGGACGAATGGAGTAGCCAATGTGGCCAGCATAATTCAGTAAACCCTCATCCAGTCTCAATCGCAGATTCAAAAATCCTAGAGCACGACCTACATCATCAAATGATACAAATTGAATAGAAGGAACACGATTTTCAGGCAAATTTATTCCCATCTCTTTTTGCATATTTGTTTCCAACCACTCTTCATACACAAAGTTCTCTGTATCCCAAAATCCTCCATCATGGGCTGATTGGCTCTTTTCAAACTCTGCCATCATCTCTAAAACTGTTTCTTTATCTGCTAATCTTGGTCTGCGTAGTTCCATCCTTACCTCCCACTATGAGAAAAGCGAGAGCTGACTCTCACTTTTATTTTTTCTTGTTCTTGTTTAAAAATTGTTCTTTGAGGCTGAGCAAACGTTCTTTCTTACCAACTCCACCTTTAGAGTGTTTCTCGTGATAACGGGTCACTTGTGCACGCCCCTTATCATCTAATTGATATTTTCCCATTTCATTTCTTTCTAATTTGTTACTTGATGGCCAGCTATTTTAATCGTTGAACCATTCATATGTTTGACACGCGCAGCGATTTCCTTGTGACGTCCATTAACCATCGGACGCGCTTGAGGATTCCCTAGATAGCCACAAGTTCGTTTAACAACGTCTACTGTTTTAGGGTCGCTATTGCCACAGTTAGGGCAAGCAAATCCTCTCTCAGTTGGTTCAAAATCCCCTTCAAAGTCACACTTGTAGCAACGGTCAATTGGAGTATTGGTCCCCAAATATCCCACACGATCATAAGCATAATCCCAGACAGCTTCCAAGGCTTTAGGATTTTGCTGGAGGACTGGATACTCACAATAATGGATGAAACCACCTGACGCACCTGCTTCTGGATAGACTTTCTCAAAGTCCAATTTTTCAAACGGTGTTGGATTTTTACGAACATCGTAGTGGAAAGAATTGGTGTAGTATTCCTTGTCTGTAATATCAAGAATAGAACCAAACTTCTCTGTATCTAGTCGGCAGAAACGGTCTGTCAGACTTTCAGATGGTGTTGAGTAGATAGAGAAATGGTAGCCATATTGGTCAGACCACTCTTCTACCCGGCGTTTCATATCGCGAATGATGTCTAGCGTGAATTCCTTGGCTTCTGGATTGTGTTCCCAGCTATTTCCAAAGAAAACTGTCGCTACCTCGTACAAACCGATATAGCCCAGCGAAACGGTCGCTCGACGATTCTTAAAGAGCTGGTCAATACTTTCTTCTTTACCTAGACGATGGCCAAAAGCACCGTATTGATAAAGGATAGGAGCATTGGCTGGTGTCGCCTCTTTAGTACGTTCAACACGGTAAACCAGAGCATCTTCAGCGATATTCATCCGCTCGTTGAAGATTTCCCAGAACTTATTCATGTCTCCCTCAGACTCGAGGGCAATACGAGGAAGGTTGACCGTCACAACACCTAAATTCATCCGACCCGAATTGACTTCTACACCATTCTCGTCTTTCCATCCTTGGAGGAAAGAACGACAGCCCATAGGTACCTTGAAGGAACCTGTCAAGTCAACAATCTTATCATAGGACAAAACATCCGGATACATCCGTTTTGTTGCACACTCAAGAGCCAACTGCTTGATGTCGTAGTTGGTTGTCCCTTCCTCTAAATTAAGGCCTCTTTTCAGAGTGAAAATAAGTTTAGGGAAGATAGCTGTGCGGTGTTCTGAACCGAGCCCATTGATACGAATGTTTAAAATAGCTTTTTGAATTTCTCGTTCAAAACGACTGGTTCCCATACCAAAACCTAGCGAAGTAAAAGGTGTTTGTCCATTTGAAGTGAAGAGAGTATTGATTTCATACTCAAGGGATTGCATAGCATCGTAGATGTCTTTTTGGGTTTTCTTCCAAGCGTAATCTTCCCGTTTTTCAGGTAAGACCCATTCTTCCGCATCTTTGAGGTGTTTTTGGTAATTCTTCTCTGCATAAGGCGCCAAAACTTCATCGATACGGTCAGCTGAACAGCCTCCATACTGGCTAGAAGCAACGTTGGCGATGATTTGCGAAATCTGAGCTGTCGCAGTCTGGATAGACTTGGGACTTTCTACCTCTGCATTTCCAATCTTAAAACCATTTTCCAACATCCCCTTGAAATCAATCAAACAGCAGTTGGTCATAGGTGTATAGGGGCTATAATCCAAATCGTGATAGTGGATATCCCCCTTTTGGTGGGCATTGGCTACGTGCTTAGGAAGCATTTGCAGTCCGATTGATTTCCCAACAATCCCTGCTGTCAAATCACGCTGGGTATTAAAGACATCACTGTCTTTATTAGCATTTTCATTGACAACTGCCTGGTCTTTGTTGAGAAGTTTATGGATACTAAAGTTGATATCCGTCGCTTTTGAGCGCTCAAAATCCCTCTGTGTCCGATAAGTAATATACTCCTCAGCTAGCGCATATTCTTTGGCTTCAAGGAGTTCATGTTCTACGATATTTTGAATTTCATAAATCTTAACTCCCTTTGGAAAGCGACTATGAATTTCTGTGACAATTCGCTCAGTCAGAGCATTGAGGCGTTTTTCGACCAAGGGTGTCACATCCATAACCTTGTCTGCCGCCTTGTGGAGAGCCTTGTCAATCTTGTCCACATCAAATACAACACGTCTCCCATCTCGTTTCTCGACGAAGAGAGTTGGCAAAATTGTAATTTTTTCTTCTAGTGCAATCATATGCATGCTCTTTTCTAAAATGTTCTTTCTAAAAAGTATTATACCACTTTAAAAAGAAAAATCAATATCTTGTGGTAAAAATCATAAAATTTTTAAAAATACACAAGATATTGATTTGGTTATTTGATTTTATAGACTTTAAACTCTGAGTAATCCGTCTTTACTTGTTGGTAATTTTCTTTCAAGATTGTTTCTACTTCAGACCAGACTGGCACCTTGTCATTTACCACAATCACCTTGGGTTGTTTTTCTTTCAAGTCATTAAGTAACTTATTCCGATTTTCCTCAGTTGCTGTATAGTGCATCGGAGACAAAATCGCCGATGGCGACAAGCGCTCACTCTTACGATAAAGAGTCGCAGCATCATCCCATGCATAGATAGCATCTTCCGTATTTGTCTCCTCTTTTACCAAATCAGCAAGACGATTACGTTCTTGATAAGGTACCGGATAAAGGACAAACCTCATCAAAAAAGGAACAGACAAAAGATAGACAAGCCCTAAAACTGGCAGATATAGATTTCCTTTGAAGAAACGACTCCATAGGCTAACTGGCGTTTCTCTTCGTCTTCGTCTAACACTACGCCCCCTCTGTTGACTCTTAATATTGGTTACCAATAAAAGTAGGAAAACAGGGAAGACGACCATCAAATAAGAAGCGTGCAGAGGCTCTTGTGAAAAGAAAAGCAAAATCAAACCTAAAATTGTCACAAGACTTGCAGGAACCGAAATGACGTATAGTTTAGAGGGTTTGGATTGAAAGAGACCTAAAAAGATACAGACCACAAATCCCAAACCAAGGGACAACAAGCCATAAAAAGCCATATTCTCTAAAATTTTAGAAGTGAAATCAAAGCGAATACTGTCAATAGGATAACGAATACCACTAATGGCATCCCCAAAACTTCCTGTTGCAACACTATAGTAGGCAGTTGGATAAAAGACAAGTGAAAAACCTAAAGCCACCGCAAGAAACTGATAAAACCCATGCGCAAAGCGTCTATGCCCAAGGTTAAAGACCAACAAGCCTAAACTCACTACAGCAATAAACAGAAGCGATGCCAAGGGGGCAAAGAAAAATCCTCCCGCCAAAGCTAGCCCAATCCGTACAAATCCCTTATCATGGCTTGGATTGCTTAGATAAGCCGCAACTAAACTAAAGGCCGCGAATAAGAAAGGAAGCGCTAAAAGAGTCGCATAACCTCCACCAAAAGCAAGACCTGTAACTAGCATGTAAAAAATAGTCACTACTTGTCCAGCTTGGTCTCCTTGCTCTGTCAAGGTGTCCGCTGATCTAAAAAGGAAAAATCCTCCTGCTACCAAGGCTAACCACTCAAAGATGGCAAAGAAAAATCCGCCCTGAGTCACGTAAGTCAGCAAATAATAAAGCAAACCTTGACTTCCATAATAGTCGCTGTAAATCTTCCCTGTCTGATGAAGGGCCCAACCTGTATAAAAATCCTGCACTTCCTGTGCATTCATTAAATCGAGTAATAGCGGTACTCCTAGAGTTATCCCCGTTACAAGCGTACTCCATAGTAAAATTTTTACTAAAGGAAGACGACTTGATTCACGATGATGCGATTCTTGTTCGATTTGGTATTCTAGAGGTTCATGATTCTCCTGATGAACTTCTTCTACTCTACCATACACACTCATATCGTTTCTCCTATTCAATTTATCTGTCTTAGTATATCAAAAAGTCCTAGGATTGTCAGCTTGCGATGGCTGTTTGAGTGATTTTTTGCATAGTTTCACAAAGGTTTCAATTTCCCGAAAGCGGTGTAACTGTGTCTGTTTAAATGACATGATATAATCCAATTCTTTCTGAGTCAGCATCGTCCCTCCCTATATCTTTCTATTCGTAAAAAGCAAGAAAAAGAGGACTCGGTCATTTCCTAAGTCCTAGATTTCTTATAAGATTGGGGCGAATAGCTGGGCAATTTCTTTTACAAGTTTTTGATACCAGCTCGTTTTGATAGAATGAGGATAGACTTCCTGAGAATCTGCAAATATATTTTGAAAATCTCGGGCAATTTCCATTATAGAAGGAGTTTTATAGAGTAAGACTGCATTTTCATAATGGTGTACCAAGCTTCGGTAGTCGAGATTGATTGTCCCCACCACCGCAAAATCTTCGTCTACCAACATCTGCTTACTATGAATAAAACCTGGACTATACTCATAAATTCGAACACCAGCAGAAAGAAGGTCTGGATAAGCCCCTCTTGTGACTAACTGAATGAACTTCTTATCTGGTATGTAAGGGGTGATAATTCGAACATCGACCCCTCTCATAGCAGCATTTTTGATTGTCTCTGTTAAATCATAGTCTATGATCAAATAAGGTGTCGTAATATAGACCGATTCCGTTGCTTGATTGATCAAACTCTGATAAACTTTTTTTCCTACCTGCGTTCGAAAAATTGGCTTGGGTCCACTCCCGTATGGAATGGTTAAACCGTCACTTGGGATAGAATGATTTTCTAAATGATATTGATCAAAATCACTAATCTCTCCTCGATTGATGTACCAAGTGGTTAAAAACAAGCGTGTCAGGGCTTTTACTGCTAGTCCGTCCAAGCGAATTCCACTATCCTTCCAATAACCAAATCTCTCGACATGGTTAATGTACTCATCGGCTAAGTTAATGCCTCCTGTATAAGCTATCTGACCATCAACAATCAATATTTTTCTATGATCTCTGTTATTATAGGCTACTGTCAAACGAGGAATAACTTTATTGAATTTATGGGCCTCGATGCCCAGCTGACGAAGTCGATGTGCATAATCTCCTGTTAAAGTAGCCATACAGCCAATATCGTCATAGAGCAGTTTAACTTCAATGCCTTGAGCGACTTTTTGCTCCAAGATTTCTAAAATACGATTCCACATCAAACCTTCTTCTATAATATAATATTCCAAGAAGATAAATTTCTCAGCTTTCTTGAGATCTTCTACCATCTTTTTCCACATAGCCTCTCCGTTAGGAAAAAATGTAGAAGCAGTTTGATCATAGATGTCAGCATTGGTATCCATACTCAACAAGGACTTGATGACGCCATAAGCTGCCTTGTCACTTTCTTTTAATTCCTCTTTTAGTAGCTGGCTATTTGCTTCTTGGAAATGCATGGAGCCTAGCTTCTTCAGTTGTTTGATTTCTTTTTTGGACAATCGCCTTTCACCAAACATCAGATAGAGCAGGGGCCCAAATACTGGTACAAAGGCTACTAACAACCAGGTTACCTTATTCTCAGGAGTCGTATTACGGTTGACTATCGAAATGATTGTGATGATACTCAGTAGAATGAGGACAGTAATCCATAAAATGGGAGCCATGCGTCCTAAATAAAGAAAGAGACCAAAAACCAGACAAAGTTCAAGTAGCATAATCGAAAGACTAAAGCCATACTTGGACATCAATAATTGAAATTTTCTATATTTCATATCCCCTCCTTGATATTTTGATACTCAATGAAAATCAAAGAGCAAACTAGGAAACTAGCCGCAGGCTGCTCAAAGCACTGCTTTGAGGTTGTAGATAGAACTGACGAAGTCAGTAACATATATACGGCAAGGCGACGTTGACGCGGTTTGAATTTGATTTTCGAAGAGTATGAATGCTAAAAACAAGTAATTGATACTAGTATAACTCAGGTATTCGGTAGAAGGCAAGTATTTATGATTATTTTCTAGGTAAAAGTAAAAAGGCTGAAAAATCCAGCCCTTTCTACTTGCATAGTCTTATTTAGTTAAAACGATTTGGTCCGATGGGTCTCTATCCATATCGTCTACGACGATTTGATTACCGTTTACAGTGTAAATTTTGACATCATCGCCAATAATCATGCGTTGATTTGCTGCATCAAATGTGACCTGTTTGACTTTCTGATCCCCGTCAGATTCGAGCTCAGTCCATGTACCAGTCGTTCCAGTTACCACTAAAGTGATACGGTCTCCGTCATCTTGGCCTGTATAAGTCCCATCAATATCAGTCGGTTGAGCAACAGGTTGGTTCTGTACTGGAGCCGCTTGATTTTGATTACTTCCTGCATTTGCAGTATTGGTATTCTGTTGAGCAGGCTGTTGGACCTGCTGCTGAGCCACAGGCTGTTGAACTGGTTGTGTTCTTTGGGAACAAGCAACTAGCAAAGATACACTCGCTAAAGAAACAATAGAAAGTGCTGCTGTTTTGAATGTCATAATAAATGTCCTTTCTCTTGCCATGCTAGAAAAATAGATTTTCCTTAGCCAGCAATTCATCTAGTATAACAAAGACAAAAGAAGAGGTCAATTTATCTGCTCATGCCCCAGTAGATAGCCCCGTACTTCTGAGATAAAATAGAGAGATCCTGTAACGAACAACAAATCCTGAGCATCTGCTCTTTCTTCGAAACTGCTGATAAATTCTCTGTAAGAGGGAATTACATGGTAACCTGTTACATCTGTCTCATCCAGAGAACCTTGATAGTCAAAACCAGTCACCTTGAGTTCCACTTGAGGTAAATTCTCAGTCAGGTAACCCAACATTCCTTGATAATCCTTACGTTTCAAGGCTCCAAAGAGGATTTGAGGTCGATAGCCTTCCTGCTCTTTTTCTTTGATAAACTCAACCAAGCGAGTCAAGGCAGGGAGGTTATGGGCACCGTCCAAGTATATCTGCGGACGAATACGCTCCAAGCGACCAGCCCAATAGGTCTTCTCCAAAGCCTGTCTTACAACCTGCTCATCAACAATTTCCTTTTCTTCCCTCATAAAGAGAAGAAAAGTTTGCAATGCTAAAGCCGCATTTTCCTGCTGATAAGCTCCTTCCAATCCTATTTTCAACTGCGAAAAAGTTCCCAAAGAACTTGAAAAATCACTATTCAGCATTGAAAATTCCTGGCCTGCCTGATAAAGGGTAACAGCTAAAGAGTCTGCTTTTTTCTGACAGACAAGCCTAGCTTCTGAAGGCAACTTAGCAATCACTGCCTTTTTACCAGCCTTAAAAATACCAGCTTTCTGCTCTGCAATTGCTGCTATACTGTCACCCAGAGTCTCCTGATGGTCAAGTCCGATGGAGGTGATGACAGCAATCTCTCCAGTTACCACATTAGTCGTGTCAAGTAAGCCGCCAATTCCCACTTCTAACAAAACCAAATCCACCTCTTGCTCTCTAAAATAAAGAAAAGCAATCAAGGTCAGCAATTCAAAAAAGGACAACTGGTCATGAGTTTGCAGAAGCGTTTTCTCCATCTCCTTGACCTGATTAGCCAAACGGATGAAGTCTGCATCAGCTATAGGTTGCCCGTTAATGCAGATTCGATCATTGATAGAGACGATATGAGGGGAGGTAAAGGTCGCAACTTTTTTGCCATGTCCCATAAATAACTCCCTCATGAAAGCAATGGTAGATCCTTTCCCATTAGTCCCTGTTACGTGGATAATAGGGTAAGACTGCTCAGGATTTCCTAACAAATCCACCGCTTCTTGCATTCGGCTCAAGCCTGATCGAAAATTCAAACCAATCCGACTATGAAGCCATTCTTCTACTTCAAACATACACATCTCCTTGACAAAAGTCCAATCAATTATCTAGCAAAATTCCGTAGATAACAAAAAACGAGGCCAGGATTTTCGTCCCGACCTCTTACCTGGTTAGCTAATAACTAGCAACTATGAATATTAACTTGGGCTAAAAACATCCACTGGATGTTCCAACTCTTCTTTATTTCAAAGAGCTGGGCTAAAAACATCCCCCGGACGTTCCAACTCTTCCAATTTCTAGGAGTTGGAGTGATACAGTCTCCCAGATTTTCCAGCTCTCTCTTATTTAAAGGAACTGGGCTAAAAACATCCACTGGATGTTCCAACTCTTCCCAATTTCTAGGAGTTAGGGTGATACAGTCTCCCAGACTTACCAGTTCTCTCTTATTTAAAGGAACTGGGGTAAAAATGTTCACTGAACATTTTTACTCCTCCATAAAACTATTGAAGACTTCTTCAATCATGTTCCATTCGTCTTCTGAGTCTTCTGGGATTGGTTGCAATTCGCCTTCTGTTCCATCTTCGTTTTCGATGAATGAGTAAGCTTGGATTTCAACTTGTCCGTCTTCGTCTTCTTCTGCGTTAACTGGTACTAGAAGAACATAGTTTTTACCAAATTCTTCTTTTCCATCAATCGTCAAAAGGATTTCAAACAAGGTTTCATTTCCTTGCTCATCTACTAGTGTGATTAGTTCACGTTCTTCGTGGTCGTGGTTATGATCGTGTGACATAGCCTCTCCTTTATATTAAAATTTTCTATCTAAATAATTTTGTAAAATCAGCTGAGCTGCTAACTTATCAATGACTTTCTTACGCTTATTGCGACTGATATCTGCTTGTTCAATCAACATGCGCTCAGCAGCCACTGTTGTCAAGCGTTCATCTTGATAGTCTACTGGTAAACCAAAAAGCTCTTCTAGCTTTGCTCCGTATGCTTGACTAGCTTCCACGCGCGGTCCGCTTGTATTGTTCATGTTTTTAGGCAAACCCACTACAAATCGTTCAACCTTATAAGTATCAACCAACTCCTTAACGCGGTCAAAACCAAATTGGCCTTGCTCCTCATTGATTTGGATGATTTCAAGCCCTTGAGCTGTAAAACCGAGCGGGTCGCTAATAGCCACTCCTACCGTTTTTGAACCGACGTCCAATCCCATAATTCTCATAGGTTATAGATCGACTCCTTGTCCTTTAAGGTAGTAGCGGACCAATTCCTCAACGATTTCATCACGCTCATACTTACGGATTTGATTTCGTGCATTATTATAACGAGGAACGTAGGCAGGGTCTCCACTCAATACGTAACCTACAATTTGGTTAATTGGGTTGTAGCCCTTATCGTTCAACGAAGCATAGACATCAGTCAAAGTTTCGCTAATTTCTTTTTTATTGGAATCGTCCAATTTAAAACGTACTGTTTCTTCAGTAAATCCCATTCTAACACCCTCTTTCCTTAGAATAGTACCATTATAGCATAATTCCTTACGTTCTACAATTCAGGCAGTCTATTTATTTGGATTTTCTATTGTTCTGTCGCACCATTTGCCAATCTGTCTGAAATATATTTGCTTGGTTCATTTTTCAAAAGATTTTCCAAGCCAATATTCTTCAAATATTCCAACTGGGAAGCCTTCTTGACATCCAGAACTTGAAAATCAAAACTAGTCGTTGTTTGAAGTTCCGTTGCACTCAATAGTTTTGTTTCAAGCTTAAAGCCTGCTAATTTACGAGCTGCTATGATAGCCTCATCCTTCTCCTCCGCCTCAAGAAGAGCTTTCTGAGTTTCTTCCACTCCATGTTGGTCAATATAGGTCTTCAACTCATCTGAGACTGGACGTTTTTGTTGGATGGTTAGGTTCAAAAAAGTCTTGTCCTTGTAAGTAATGGTTTGGGTTTGCTGGCTACCATCATCTGATTTCGGCAAAACCAAAGTCTTGGTTACAACTGTATTCTTCTCAGCATTTTCAATAACTGGCAATGCCGACTGAAGCGTATCCTTTTCTGTTTTTGTAGCTGGTCCAGTTTCTTTTTTCTGTCCACAACCAACCAGGACAAAAAGGAAAGCTAGACTAACAAGAACAATTTTTTTCATTTCTTTCTTCTTTCTTTTTGAAATTAAAATAGAATAAGACTGGGAATTGCTCCCAGCCTTGATGTTTATAGAGCTGCACGCAAACGTGCTTCTGCATTTTCTACATTACGGACAGAGCGTGGTAGGAAGGCACGAATATCATCTTCCTTATAGCCAACTTGCAGGCGTTTTTCATCTACAAGGATTGGGCTCTTTAAAATTCTCGGTGTTTCCATAATCAGATTGAGGACTTCATTGACGCTCAAATCTTCAATATCCACTCCAAGGGCTTTGGCATAGCGATTTTTAGATGAAACAATGCTGGCTATTCCGTTATCTGTTTTGGTTAGAATATCCAGTAATTCTTCTCTCGTAATTCCTTCTTTACCAAGGTTTTGTTCTTTATAACTTAACTGGTGGGCATTGAGCCAGGTTTTTGCTTTTTTACAGCTAGTACAACTTGAGACTGTATAAATTTTAATCATGTACCTACCCCTTTCGCTACATGTTACTATCAGTTTAGTCTATTATACCATAAAAAACATCCGACTTGCGACCTATTTTTAAATTTTTTTGACTTTTTTCGTCATTTTCGTACTTTTTTCTTGACAAAATGAAATTTACAGCCATTCTTGATATTTCTTGATATAGATTTTTTTCACAATTGTCACGCTAATCATATACAAAATAATGATGAAAAGTAAAAAGATGAAATAAATCGGTTTTAAAGGAGTTAGATGAAGTAGGATTGCGAGTGGACTGTAGGGAAGGAAGGTCACAAAGGCTGCAGCCAATAAGGTTGTCACAAGGACTAGCCAAGCTGGACGACTTTGCAAAAAGGGAATTTTGGCTGAACGCAACATATGGATAACCATGGTCTGTGACCACATGGACTCGATAAACCAACCTGTCTGAAACAAGACAATAAATCCTACGGCAGACTCTGATCCATGGACATAGGTTTGACCTGTTGTCATGGGTACAATGATAAAATAAAGCAAAATGAAGGTCAAAATATCAAAGGCAGAAGAGATAGGTCCCATCCAAATCATGAAACGTGTGATAGACTTGGCTTCCCAAGTATGCGGATTTCTCAAAAAATCTTTATCCACCTTGTCAAAAGGCAAGGCAATACAAGACAAATCATAGACTAGATTTAGGATAATCAAATGGACTGGTGCCATTGGTAAAAATGGCAAAAAGATTCCAGAGACCAATAGGGATAAGATATTTCCAAAATTAGAACTCACTGTCATTTTGATATATTTAGTCATATTGGCATAGACCTTACGACCTTCAACAAGTCCTTTTTCCAGCACCATGAGATCCTTATCAAGTAGGATAACATCAGCTGTTTCTTTAGCAATATCTACTGCTGTATCAACAGAAATCCCCACATCTGCAACTTTCATAGAAGGAGCGTCATTGATTCCATCCCCCATATAGCCTACAGCATGACCATTAGCCTTAAATTGCAAAATAATCCTTGCTTTTTGGTCAGGAGAAAGTTTGGCAAAGACTGTTACCTCCTCCACGGCTTGAGCCAATTCTTGATCACTCATCTGATCAATTTCGGACCCCAACAGCATCTGATTGATATCCAAACCAACCTTTTCACAAACTGCTTGGGTAACTTTTTCGTTGTCTCCCGTCAAAATCTTTGTTTGAACTCCATGTTCTAACAGAGCCTTAATTGCTGGTGCTGCAGATGGTTTAGGAGGATCTAGAAAGGCTAAATAACCAGTTAGAATCATATCCCCTTCATCATCAACTGTATAGGCATGACCTTCCCTCAAACCTGACTTATAGGCAACCCCCAAGACACGCAAACCTTGTTGATTTAGTTGTCTGACTTCTGCTAAAATTTCGTCTCTAATAACATCTGTCAAGGGAGTAATCACTCCTTGGTATTCCGCATAACTGGAAATCGTCAACATTTCCTCTAAGGCACCCTTGGTTACCAAACTAACAACTTCGTGTTCATCCTTAACGATAACACTCATCCGTCTACGTTCAAAATCAAAGGGAAGCTCATCTATTTTTTGAAAAGTTTGAGCCAGATTTTGCAAGAGGGGGTGTTCTTTGGCTTCCTTTTCAGTCCGTTTGATGATGGCTCTGTCCATCAAATTTTTCAAGCCCGTTTGAAAATAAGAATTGAGATAAGCTCGTCTCAAGACGGTCAAATCCAAGCGTCCGTGGATGTCCAAGGGATATTCAAGGACAATTTCGTCTTGGGTTAGAGTTCCTGTCTTATCTGTACACAAAATATCAATCGCCCCTAAGTCCTGTATGGCATTGAGTTTCTTGATAACCACTTTTTCCTTGGCCATAATGATGGAGCCTTTTGCTAGACTGGCCGTGATAATCATAGGAAGCATCTCAGGTGTCAATCCAACACCAACACTCAAAGCAAATACGCCAGCTTCCAGCCAGTCACCATCTGTTAAACCATTGGATAAGAAAACAATGGGCACCATGACCAGCATCAAACGAATCAAGAGCCACGAAATACTATTCATCTCCCGTTCAAACGAAGTAGGCTCATCATAGGTGTTCAAAGTCTGCTCAATGGCCCCCATCATGGTATCATCACCAACTGCTAAAACCACGGCCTTGGCACTACCAGACAAGACATTGGTTCCCATAAAGGAGAGCGCTTCTGCTTCTAGCAGACTATCAGATTGTTGAACTGTTGCCTTGGTCAAGGCCAATTTTTCAACCGATTCACTTTCACCTGTCAAGCCCGACTGTTGTACAAAGAAATCGCGCGACTCAAATAAAAGAAGATCTGCTGGAATCATGTCTCCAGCGCTTAATTTAACCACGTCACCCACTACCAAATCATCGATAGGTACTTCTTGAATTTCTCCTTGACGAATGACAGTCGCTGTGTTGACAATCATTTTTGATAGATTGGTCGCAGCCTTATCACTACGGAGTTCTTGGACAAAGCGTATGCCACCAGAAATGAGGACTAGGACAACGATGATAATAGAAGTCGTCGGATCCTCTTGACCTGGTTTTGCCAACCAGACATTGGTCACCAAGGAAATCACGGCGATGACCAGTAAGATGATCGTAAAAGGATTGATAATGGATTCGTAAATCTTTTTGAGGATACTGTCTTCTTGACCCTTTGTGATGGTATTTTCGCCATATAGGTCACGATTTTTCTCCACCTGCTCCTCAGTCAAGCCTGTTAGACTTGTCTTATAAAAAGATAGAGTTTCGTTTAAAGATGTATGAATAGCTGTTGCTAATCTTTCTTTTGTAGTTTTCATTGGTTTCTCCTATCTGTATGAATGATGTGTTTCATACACAGAGACCAATCACTTTATAAGGGCAGAACGACACAAATCAGCGATTGGCTGTGTATGTGCGGTTCCGGATGATCGTCAATTTGCATCGTCTATCTCCTTTCTTTGATTTAAACAGTAGAAAATCCCACCATAAAATGGCAGGATTAAAAAACTAATTATCTGTTTTTCGTTCAAGCTTTAACTCCATAGGGCAATGTAATGAGCTTAGTCTTGGCCTTCGCGACCAGGACTGTTGACCAACGAGTAGTGTCTCCACTGCTTTGCGGTAGTCATCCGTATCCCTATGGTAGCCTCACCTACCGTTTTCGTCTTTCAGTATAAACCTTTAAAATTTAAAAGTCAATCATTTGAGTTGTTTAACTCTTAAATAACTATCAACTCTTTTGGAGCTAGGGTCAATAATTCACAACCTGTCTCTGTAATCAGAATATCATCCTCGATACGAACGCCATATTTGCCTTCGATATAGATACCTGGTTCATCGGTTAAGGCCATACCTGCCTTAATAGTTTCTGTAGAAGTTTGGCTAAAGTAAGGCTCTTCATGGATATCCAGTCCAATACCGTGTCCAATACCGTGAGTAAAGTAGTCGCCATAGCCTGCCTCGATGATAATATCACGAGGAATTTTGTCAAAGTCACGGAAACCTAATCCTGCCTTAGCCTGGTCAATCAAGGCTTGGTTGGCTTTTAGAACTGTATTGTAAATCTCTGCTTGCTCGTCGCTGATATGCCCCAGATAGATAGTCCGTGTCATATCACTGACATAGTGGTCATAAAGGCAACCGAAGTCCATGGTAATAGCTTCTCCTAGCTCCACTGGTTTGTGCATTGGATGGGCATGGGGTTTAGAAGAGTTGATACCGCTAGCTAGGATAGTGTCAAAAGACAAGCCAGATGCTCCCAACTCACGCATGCGGAAGTCAAGGAAGTTGGCAATCTCAATTTCAGTCTTTCCTGGTTTGATAAAGTCAAGCGCATCGCGGAAAGCTTGGTCTGAGATAGAACAAGCCTTGCGAATAGCTGCAATCTCCGCTTCATCCTTAATCATTCGAAGACCTTCGACAAACTGAGTTTGTGGAAGCAAGTCAATTCCTTCAAAGGCGGCCTGCATACGGTGATAATAAGAGACCGAAATCTCATCCTCAAAACCGATTCGAGACAAGCCCATGTCCTTGACAATTCCTGCAATGACAGCCAATTCATCACGGTCAGCCACAATCTCAAAGCCACTGGTTTCTTGCTTGGCTGCAATGATATAGCGAGAATCCGTCACCAAGACCTGACGGTCACGGCTGATAAAGACTGTTCCGTTTGAACCCCAAAAACCAGTCAGATAATAGACGTTTTTAAGGTTATTGATGATGATGCCATCTAGTTCTTTTTCTTGCATTTTCATTAGAAATGCTTGTACACGTTTATTCATGATGTAACTTTCCTTTCAAATACTGTCCTGTGTAGCTGGCTTCGTTGGCCGCTACTTCTTCTGGAGTTCCTGTTGCGATGATGGTTCCACCGCCGACACCGCCCTCAGGACCCAAGTCAATAATATGGTCTGCTGTCTTAATGACATCCAGATTGTGCTCAATGACAAGAACCGTATTGCCATCGTCGACAAAGCGAGCTAAAACCTTGAGCAAGCGAGCGATATCCTCCGTATGAAGCCCTGTCGTCGGCTCATCCAAAATGTAGAAAGATTTTCCTGTCGAGCGTTTGTGGAGTTCGCTAGCCAGCTTCATACGCTGAGCTTCTCCCCCAGAAAGGGTGGTAGCAGGTTGCCCCAATGTCACATAACCCAGTCCCACATCCTTGATAGTCTGAAGTTTACGTTGAATCTTTGGAATGTGTTGGAAGAACTCCACCGCATCATTGACGGTCATATCCAAGACCTGCGAGATATTTTTTTCCTTGTAATGAACTTCTAGGGTCTCACTGTTGTAGCGGGTTCCATGGCAAACTTCACAAGCCACGTAAACATCTGGCAAGAAGTGCATCTCAATCTTGATAATCCCATCACCTGAGCAGGCTTCACAACGACCACCCTTGACGTTGAAACTGAAACGCCCCTTTTTGTAACCACGAATCTTGGCTTCATTTGTCTGAGCAAAGAGGTCACGTATATCGTCAAAAACTCCCGTATAGGTAGCCGGGTTAGACCTTGGCGTTCGTCCGATAGGGCTCTGGTCAATATCAATCAAGCGGTCTACATGCTCAATCCCTGTGATGGTCTTAAACTTACCAGGTTTGTCTGAATTGCGGCTGAGTTTTTGGGCAATGGCCTTTTTGAGGATGCTGTTGATGAGGGTCGATTTCCCTGAGCCCGACACACCTGTCACTGCGATGAATTTTCCTAGTGGGAAGCGAGCGGTGACATTTTGCAAGTTGTTTTCACACGCTCCTGTCACCTCGATAAAACGACCATTTCCGGCACGGCGCTCTGTTGGTACTGGAATGGCACGTTTTCCTGACAAGTACTGGCCTGTGATAGACTTGCTGTTGCGAGCCACCTGTTTGGGCGTACCTGCGGCAACAATCTCCCCACCAAAAACACCGGCACCGGGACCAACGTCAATCAGATAATCAGCCTCACGCATGGTATCTTCGTCATGTTCCACTACTATGAGAGTATTACCCAAATCACGCATCTTTTTGAGACTGGCAATCAGACGATCATTGTCCCTCTGATGAAGACCGATTGACGGCTCATCTAGGATATAAAGGACGCCAGATAGGTTGGAACCAATCTGGGTTGCCAAACGAATACGCTGGCTCTCACCACCTGAAAGGGTTCCTGCCGAACGAGACAGGGTCAGATAGTTAAGACCCACGTTATTAAGGAAGGTCAAACGGTCCTTGATTTCCTTGAGAATAGGCCGAGCAATAATAGATTCATTTTCAGACAAGGTTAGCTGGCTCACCAAGTCCAAGTGGTCTGCGATAGACAGATCTGAGATTTCTCCGATATGTGGTCCTTGCTGGCCACCCACACGGACAGACAAGGCCTGGTCATTGAGACGATAGCCGTGACAAGTTCCGCAGGTCAGCTCATTCATGTAAAGACGCATCTGGGTGCGGGTGTAGTCGCTGTTTGTCTCGTGATAGCGACGCTTGATATTATTGACAACTCCCTCAAAAGGAATATCGATATCGCGCACGCCACCAAATTCATTCTCATAGTGGAAATGGAATTCCTTGCCATCCGATCCGTAGAGAATCAAGTTCTTGTCTTCTTCTGACAGGTCCTCAAAAGGCTTATCCATAGCCACTCCAAAGGCCGTCATGGCCTGCTCTAGCATATTTGGATAGTAGTTGGATGAGATAGGATTCCAAGGTGCTAAGGCTCCCTCACGTAAGGTTTTGCTGGCATCTGGTGCTACCAAATCAGTATCCACCTCCAGCTTGATGCCCAAACCGTCACACTCACTACAAGAACCAAAAGGAGCATTGAAGGAGAAGAGACGAGGCTCTAACTCTGGTACGGTAAAACCACAAACTGGACAGGCATAATGCTCAGAGAAGAGCAACTCAGAATCGTCCATGGTGTCGATAATGACATAGCCTTCAGCGATACGAAGGGCAGCCTCAATGGAATCAAAGAGACGACTACGAATGCCCTCCTTGATAACGATACGGTCAACCACGACATCGATATTGTGTTGCTTGCTCTTTGACAATTCTGGCACTTCGGTCACATCATAGACTTCCCCATCCACACGGACACGAACATACCCATCTTTCTGAACCTTCTCGATAACACTCTTATGTTGACCTTTTTTCTTGCGGATGACAGGGGCCAAGATCTGCAAGCGCTGGCGTTCAGGTAACTCCAAAACCTTATCCACAATTTGCTCCACAGAAGAAGCTTTAATAGCTCCATGACCGTTGATACAGTAAGGCGTCCCCACACGCGCGTAGAGGAGACGCAGATAGTCATTGATTTCCGTCGTGGTTCCCACCGTCGAGCGAGGATTTTTACTAGTCGTTTTCTGGTCGATAGAAATAGCTGGACTGAGACCATCAATGGCATCTACATCAGGCTTCTCCATGTTTCCCAAGAACTGGCGAGCATAGGCTGACAAACTCTCCACATAGCGACGTTGTCCCTCCGCATAGAGGGTATCAAAGGCCAAACTGGATTTCCCTGAACCTGACAAGCCTGTCACAACAACTAGCTTGTCTCGTGGAATCTCCACATCAATATTTTTTAAATTATGGGCACGCGCCCCATGAATGACAATTTTATCTTGCATCTTTGTTCTTTCTAGTCCATTATTGCTTACCATTATACCAAAAAAAGTGAGATTCTATTACCCAAAAGACTGAATTTGTAGTATAATAGTACGGTGTGAAAAAATCTGAAAAATGAGAAAGGATAAGGGATATGAAACAAGTTTTTCTCTCTACAACAACTGAATTTAAAGAGATCGATACGCTTGAACCGGGTACTTGGATCAATCTCGTTAATCCGACTCAAAATGAATCACTGGAAATCGCTAACGCCTTCGATATTGATATCGCCGACCTTCGAGCACCGCTCGATGCGGAAGAAATGTCTCGTATTACCATTGAAGACGAGTATACCCTGATTATCGTTGACGTGCCGGTCACAGAGGAAAGAAATAACCGCACCTACTACGTGACCATCCCGCTTGGTATTATCATCACTGAGGAAACCATTATCACTACGTGTTTGGAACCACTACCTGTCCTCGATGTCTTTATCAACCGTCGATTGCGTAATTTCTACACTTTCATGCGTTCGCGTTTTATCTTCCAGATTCTCTATCGCAATGCAGAACTTTACCTAACAGCCCTTCGTTCAATCGACCGTAAGAGTGAGCAAATCGAAAGTCAACTGCATCAATCAACTCGTAATGAAGAATTGATTGAGCTCATGGAATTGGAAAAAACCATCGTCTATTTCAAGGCCTCCCTCAAAACAAATGAGCGCGTGATCAAGAAATTGACCAGCTCAACCAGCAATATCAAGAAATACCTTGAGGACGAAGACCTGCTTGAAGACACCCTGATTGAAACCCAACAGGCCATCGAGATGGCAGACATTTATGGAAACGTCTTGCACTCTATGACAGAGACCTTTGCCTCTATCATTTCTAACAACCAGAACAACATCATGAAAACCTTGGCACTTGTGACCATCGTCATGTCCATCCCTACCATGGTCTTTTCTGCCTACGGGATGAACTTTAAGGATAATGAAATCCCCCTAAACGGTGAGCCAAATGCTTTTTGGTTAATCGTCTTTATCGCCTTTGCTATGAGTGTCTCGCTCACTCTCTATCTCATCCATAAAAAATGGTTCTAAGAGGAGTTCCTATGTCTCAGATTGATTTACAAAAATTAACAAAGAAAAACCAAGAATTTGTCCACATCGCTACCCAACAATTCATCAAAGATGGAAAAACAGACGCTGAAATCAAGGCTATTTTTGAGGAAGTTATTCCCCAAATCCTTGAGGAGCAAGTCAAGGGTACGACTGCTCGTTCCCTCTATGGCGCACCGACCCACTGGGCTCATAGTTTCACTGTCAAGGAACAATATGACAAAGAGCATCCAAAGGAAAATGATGATCCAAAACTCATGATTATGGACTCAGCCCTTTTCATCACTAGCCTCTTTGCCCTCGTCAGCGCACTCACAACCTTCTTTGCGGCAGATCAAGCTTTCGGCTATGGATTGGTTACTCTTCTATTAGTTGGACTGGTTGGTGGATTTGCCTTCTACTTGATGTACTACTTTGTTTACCAATACTATGGACCAGATATGGACCGCAGTCAACGCCCACCTTTCTGGAAATCTGTACTAGTTATCCTAGCTTCTATGTTCCTTTGGTTGCTTGTCTTCTTTGCAACAAGTTTCCTACCAGCTAGCCTTAACCCAGTACTGGCTCCATTGCCACTAGCTATTATTGGAGCAGCCCTCCTAGCCCTTCGCTTCTATCTAAAGAAACGCTTGAACATCCGCAGCGCAAGTGCAGGACCAACACGCTATTAAGAAGAATGATAAAAGCAACTGCAGGTGCGGTTGCTTTTTCACGACTCTTTTTTGATTTTAAAGTATTCTTCTGACATCCCACATAGCTTTCTCTTATCTTTTGTGATAAAATAGGCTCAATCTATTTCTAGGAGGATAAAATATGATTTCTACTATTGGTATTGTTAGTTTATCTAGTGGCATTATCGGAGAGGACTTTGTCAAACACGAAGTGGACTTGGGTGTCCAACGTCTCAAGGACCTGGGACTCAATCCTATCTTTTTGCCTCATTCGCAAAAAGGATTAGACTTTATCAAGGACCATCCTGAAGCGCGTGCGGAGGATTTGATTCATGCCTTTTCTGATGATAGCATCGACATAATCCTATGCGCCATCGGTGGAGACGATACCTATCGTTTGTTGCCCTACCTTTTTGAAAATAACCAACTCCAGAAAGTTATCAAACAAAAGATTTTTCTTGGCTTCTCGGATACAACCATGAACCATCTCATGTTGCATAAACTAGGAATCAAGACTTTTTATGGTCAATCCTTCTTAGCAGACATTTGTGAATTAGATAAAGAAATGCTGACCTATAGCCTTCACTACTTCAAAGAATTGATTGAGACAGGAAGAATCTCAGAAATCCGCCCTAGCAATGTTTGGTATGAGGAACGAACTGATTTTAGTCCCAAGGCTCTGGGAACACCTCGTATCAGTCATGCAAATACTGGTTTTGAGCTGTTGCAAGGAAATGCCCAATTCGAGGGAAAAATCCTCGGTGGTTGCCTCGAATCCCTCTACGATATCTTTGACAACTCTCGATACGCAGACAGCACGGAGCTCTGCCAAGAATACAAACTTTTCCCTGACTTGTCAGACTGGGAAGGAAAGATCCTCTTGCTAGAGACAAGCGAAGAAAAGCCTGAGCCGGAAGACTTCAAAAAGATGTTGCGGACTTTAAAGAACACTGGTATATTCGAGGCCATCAGTGGACTCCTGGTCGGAAAACCTATGGATGAAACTTTCTATGACGACTATAAAGAGGCACTATTGGATATTATTGACAGCAATATCCCGATTCTCTATAATCTGAATGTCGGCCACGCAACTCCAAGAGCCATTATCCCCTTTGGGGTCCATGCTCATGTAGATGCACAGGAACAAGTCATTCGCTTTGACTATAACAAAAAATAAATAGTTTCTCTATTTTTGTGCTTTTGTATTCGTTTTCGTTACAATTTGTATCTGAATTTATTGCATTTCGCTAATTTCTATGATATCCTTTTGAAGGAGGTGTATATGACAAAACAAAAAATTAATCGAATCGTAGGTTCTATTGGTGCCTTTATTGGAATTATAGTATTTATTGCCTACATACCTCAAATTATCGCTAATTTACAGGGAAATAAAGCTCAACCATTTCAACCTTTATCAGCTGCTATATCTTGCTTAATCTGGGTTATTTATGGATGGACAAAGGAACCTAAGAAGGATTGGATACTAATCATTCCAAATTCAGCTGGTGTTATTTTAGGTGGAATCACTTTTTTGACTTCACTCTAACAAATCTAATAGTATATATAAAAAGCTGGGAAAAATTTCTCAGCTTTTTTCTATATTCTCAGATATGCTAGTTACCTGTACACACTAATTCCTGCTTTTCCATTCACAATCATTCTCGTGGTCATCAACTAGTCCTGCAGCCTGTAGAAAAGACAAGACGGCGACTGGGCCTGTGAACTTGAAACCTCTTTTTTTGAGATCTTTGGCTAATTTCTCAGACAAAGCGGTTTTAGCTGGGGCTTGGCGATAATCAGGAACATCATTGACGATAGTTTTCCCCTCAACAAAAGACCAAAGATAGGCATCAAAAGAGCCATATTCTTCCTGTAGTCGTAAAAATGCTTGGGCGTTAGCGCGTGTAGCAAAAATCTTGGCTCTATTTCGGATGATGGCTGGATTCTCCAGCAAGGCTTCCAATTCGATGTCGGTCATCTCTGCGACTGCTTGAATTTGATAGCCATGAAAGGCTTCTCGGAAAGCCTGGCGTTTGTTTAGTACCGTTTCCCAAGACAGGCCTGCCTGATAGGTTTCCATACACAATAACTCAAACAATGCTTGGTCATCATGGAGGGGCTGGCCCCACTCCTCATCATGATAGGCGATATAGAGCGGATTGGTCATCTTGACCCACGAACAACGTTTTGTCATGCTCTGCTCCTATTTGACCAACATTTTAAGGGCCGACTTGATATAGTTCTCAGCTGTATCTGCCGTTCCTTCAAAGAATTTCTTGATTTTCTTGAGTTCGGTCTCCTTGTAGCCCAGAGCCAACATGGCTTCCATAGCTTCTTCCAGTTCTTGGTTTTCAGCGCTTGCTTGCACTGTCACCTTGGCAGGAAGATCATCTCCTGCAACTACTACCTTGCCTTCCAAGTCCAGCACCATCTGCTGGGCTGTTTTCTTGCCAATTTTTGGGAACTTGGTCAAGTAGGTGATATTCTTGGTTTCGATGGCTTGAACCAAGCCAGCATTGTCATCAGCAGCGATAATAGCGAGAGCTGATACAGGGCCAATTCCAGATACCGAAATCAGACTGAGAAAGAGCTTTTTCTCATCTTCTGAGCGAAATCCATAAAGTAGATGGGCGTCCTCACGCACGACCTGATGCACATAAATTTGAGCCTCCTGATTAACCTGACCTGAATAGGCATAAGGATTGGCCACATGCAGGATATAACCAATACCATTGGTTTCAAGAACAATGTATTTAGCAGTGATTTTGGTAATGATTCCTTTTAAATATTCGTACATAGTTTTCCTTTTAGTTTAATATTTCCCCAACTCACGGAGACTGGTGTGATTTTCCTGAATACGTCGGAACATCTTTTCCATATCCGACTTGGTAAAATGCACCAAAACAGGCCTTCCGTGAGGACAGTTATAGGGATTGTCACATTGAGAAAGCTGATAGAGGAGTTGTCTAGCTGAATGATCATCAATACGATGATTGGCCTTGATAGATCGCTTGCAAGACATCATGATAGCCAGTTCTGCTCGGTATTTCTTGATAGAAACTTCCTTGGTCAAAAGGAGCATGTCGCACATCTCATAGATGCCTGATTCAATCTCTTCTTCTGCCATCCAAATAGGATGTTCACGCAGGATAAATTGATTTTCTCCGTACTCTGCTAGAAAGACGCCCACTTCCTCTAAGAGAGGCATTCTCTCCCTGAGACGAAGGGCATCATCTGCAGGAAATTCAAAGATGTAAGGTACTAGGAGTTGCTGCTGGCTCTGGTCAACATTCCCAATACTTTCACGGTACTCCTCGTACTTGACCCGTTCCTGAGCCGCATGCTGGTCTATGATGTAGAGTCCATCTCGCCCTTGGGCAAAGAGATAGGTTCCATGCATTTGCCCGAAAAATTCCAACTCTGGGAAGCTTGATGATTCTTCTCGCTCCAGCTTGTCATAGGCCTTATCCAGACTGGCTAAATCTAGCTCTGGATGGTCTAGTTGGTCATAATTAGCAGGCTTTCTCTCTGCAAAATGCAGTTTAGCTGGCTTGGTCAGCTGATCCAAGGTTTCCTTGGCAAATAAAGTCAAATCCTGTCCTTCCTCAGTCAATTCTACCTGATAATCAGCCACCTCAGCTTGACTGGGTCTTGTCGGCTCTGTTTTCTCATAGTAGAGCGTATTTTCTTTGAGTGGTAGAATAGTTTGCTCCACCTTCTCACGATTGCGCACAGTCGATTTGGCAAGATTCTCCAAGGCATCTGGTATCAAGGTTTGCTCCTTGAGACTATTTGCAATAGCTTCTGAAACCAGCGCCATCAGTTCTTTTTCCTTGGAAATCCGCACCTCTTGCTTGGTTGGATGCACATTGACATCCGCTAGATAAGGGTCAATATGGATATGAATGACAGCCAGTGGAAAACGCCCCACCATGAGCTTACTGCCATAACCGTCAAGAATAGCACGATTGAGTAAAAAGTTCTTGATATAACGGCCATTGATGAAGAGACTGATATAATTGCGGTTGGCTCTAGTTAACTCAGGCAAGGATACAAAGCCAGAAATTTCGAAATCAAGGTCAGAATTCTCAATTTCAATCATCTTCTTGGCACTGGCCAAACCGTAAATCCCTGCGATAGCTTGGCGCAGTTGACCAGTCCCAGCTGTCCGCGTCATCTCCTTGCCATCACTAATCAAACTAAACGAAATTTCAGGATGGGCCAAGCCCAGACGATTGACAATATCAATGATATGAGACAACTCCGCTTGCTGGCTCTTCATATACTTGAGGCGGGCAGGCGTGTTGAAAAAGAGGTCCTCCACACAAACCTTGGTTCCCACAGGACTAGTCGCTGGGATGATTTCTTCTACTTCTCCCCCACGCGCGACGAGCTTGGTTCCATGACTTGCACCATCCACCGCCGTCAACAGAGTCAGTACACTGACAGACGCGATAGAGGGCAGGGCTTCACCACGAAAACCAAGCGTCCGAATTCGAAAGAGATCTGCCTGATTTTTTATCTTACTGGTCGCATGGCGACGTAGGGCCAATTCCACCTCATCGTGGGCAATTCCGTGACCATTATCTGTGATTTGAATTTTCTTGAGACCAGCTTCCTCAATCTCAATGATAATCTGGCTAGAGCCAGCGTCAATGGCATTTTCTACTAACTCTTTGACCACACTGGCAGGACGTTCAATGACCTCTCCTGCCGCGATCTGGTTTGCCAGCACCTCTGGCAATTCAATAATATGAGACATCTTTCAGCCCCTTTCTGTATCTGTTTTCCTAGAAATTGATAGTGCTATTATACCATATTTCAGAAAGGACAGAAAAGCAAGCGCCACATAGGAGCCAAATTCCTCCACATAGACAAAGTCCCTTGCCATAGGCTATAAAATAGTGTTTAATAAAGGTGTACAAGAAGTGATCACAATTTTGTATGAAAAACAAGGAGAGAAATTTATGAAAGTAGAACTACAGATTAGTGAGACTTACGAGGAGGAAAAATTGATTGTCCAAGCACCTCAAGAGACCGAAAAAGTCCAGAAAGTCATCGAGTTCGCAGAAAATCTTGACCAAAAAGAAACAATCAAAGGAAAGATTGATAATCAGGTCTATCTCGTTGAGATTGGTAAGATACAACGCTTCTATATCGAGAATCGGAAGGTTCTAGCAGAAACCGCGAGTCAGACCTACAGCATTGATTTACGACTCTATCAGGTTCTTGAAATTCTGCCAACCAATTTTATCCAAATTTCCCAATCAGAAATCATCAATATCGATTTCATCTCTCATCTCAAGCTTACCCCCAACGGCCTAGTAGAAATTTTCTTGAAAAACGAAAGCTTCACCTACTCTTCACGCCGTTACCTAAAAACCATCAAGGAGAAATTAGAACTATGAAAAAACAAATCTTCCACGACGCAGCCGCTGGTGTTCTTATCGGCCTCATCCTCTCTATCATCTTTTCACTCATTTATGCACCGAGTACTTATGCCCCACTGAATCCCTACTCTCTCATCGGCCAAGTGATGGCTCAGTATCAGGTTCACGGTGCCCTGGTCTTGCTCTACTGCACTCTTATCTGGGCAGCCATCGGTATTCTCTTCAACTTTGGTAAACGATTATTCAGCCGTGACTGGAGCATGCTTCGTGCGACGCTTTCCCATTTCTTCCTTATGCTGGCTGGCTTTGTCCCACTAGCAACCCTAGCAGGTTGGTTCCCCTTCCACTGGATCTTCTATCTCCAACTCATTATCGAGTTTGCGATTGTCTATCTCATTATCTGGGCTATTCTCTATAAAAGAGAGGCTAAAAAAGTAGATCACATCAATCAACTCTTAGAGCATAGAAAGTAAGAAACTCATAATAAGCAAATCCGAGAAAGAAACTTCTCGGTTTTGCTTTACCCTGCTGTACCTTGCTATCATAGCAGTTGTTTTCAGATCTTCTTTGTAAATTTTCTGTAATTTTCTATCTTTTTTCAAAATATTCTTGCATTTTCCCAAAGTTTTTTGTAGAATATAGATTACATATCCAGATTATTCTGAAAATTCAAAAAGGAGCATCTATCATGTCGCAAGCTATTTCCTTAAATCAATCAACCTGGACAAGTAAACTAAAAGCAATGGGCCCTGGAATCCTAATGGCAACTGCCGCTGTTGGAGGTTCCCACATTGTATCCTCCACTCAAGCTGGCGGTTCTTACGGTTGGTCTCTACTTCTCTTGGTCATCTTAGCCAATGTCTTTAAATATCCATTTTTCCGTTTTGGTGCTGAATACACAGCTGATACTGGAAAGACTTTGGTTGAAGGTTATGCCGAAAAAGGAAAACTCTATCTCTGGATTTTCTTTATCCTCAATGTTTTTTCGGCTATGGTCAACACAGCTGGTGTCGCCATTCTGTGCTCAGCTATCATCGCCAGCGCCTTCCCAATGATCGGTCTTAGCATCACTCAGTGGTCCCTCATTCTCGTTGCAGTCATTTGGGCTATGCTACTCTTTGGAGGCTACAAACTCTTAGATGGTATGGTCAAATGGATTATGTCTGCCTTAACCATTGCGACTGTTCTTGCAGTTATCATCGCAGCGGTCAAGCATCCAGAATACAGTTCTGATTTTGTCGAGAAGACACCTTGGCAAATGGCAGCTCTGCCCTTCATCGTCTCCCTCCTAGGATGGATGCCGGCTCCTATTGAAATTTCAGCTATCAATTCACTTTGGTCAGCTGAAAAGAGAAAGACCGTCAACTTTAACACAGAAGACGCTCTGTTTGACTTTAACACTGGTTATATTGGAACAGCTATCCTAGCCGTCTTCTTTGTGGCACTGGGAGCACTGATCCAGTATCCTACAGGGCAGGCGGTTGAAGCTGCTTCGGCCAAATACATCTCTCAATTCGTGGGCATGTATGCCTCTGTTCTTGGCGAATGGTCTCGTTACTTGATTACCTTTATTGCCTTCCTGTGTATCTTTGGAACAGTTATCACTGTTATTGATGGCTATTCTCGCGTCAATCAGGAATCTCTCCGACTGCTAATCAGTCAAAAAGAAGACAGTAGTAAATCTTTGAACATCTGGATGACCATCACTGCTATCATCGGTATCGTCATTATCAAGTTCTTCGCTGGTCAGGTTTCAACCATGCTCCGCTTTGCTATGATTGGTTCTTTCCTGACAACACCATTCTTCGCTCTTTTAAACTACGCCTTGGTAACGCGTGAAAACAAAAATCTTCCTTCTTGGCTCAAACACCTTGCCATTGCAGGATTGATTTTCCTCTTTGGCTTCGCCATCTTCTTTATCTACGCACTCGCAATCGGAAAAGCAGGTTAACTGACAAGCGCGAGATGAAGATAATACTCTTCGCAAATCTCTTCAAACCACGTCAACGTCGCCTTGCCGTACTCAAGTACAGCCTGCGGCTAGTTTCCTAGTTTGCTCTTTGATTTTCATTGAGTATAAGGTTTCATTTCAAGAGAAAATGCAGCAAATATTTCTATCATAAAAAGCATAAGAACAAGGTTTTAAATACCTGAACTTATGCTTTTTTTACATTCTCAAAGACTGTTTATACTAAAAAAACAGTTGAAAAATCCCAAGCGCCTCTTATATTGACTTTAATTCTCCTTTTCCAACTCATACAAATCTGCGATAATAGCTGCGACATGTTTGATATCTTCCAGCATGCCTCGCATTTCAAAGTCAGCCAAGACAGGGAAACCAAAACGTTGACTGTATTGCTTGGCTGTCAGGCAGTATTGGTTATTAAAGTTACGATTTCCTGAACCAACTACGCCAAAACACTTACTAGCATTGTCACCATAGGCGATAAAATCCCCAACGGGTGTCGTCAAGATCTCGACATCTCCGTTATCAACGCCATTCCCACCTTCGAGATAGGTCGGCAAAAAAGCGACATAGGGATGGTCCATTTCATAGAAATCGTGACCTTCCTTGACCAAATCCTTGATATGAATCTTTTGAACCTCAATCCCTTTGTACTGGGACAAGAGATAGTCTTTCAAGCGCGTCACAAAACTTTCAGTGTTGCCACTCAAACTAATATAAACTAAAGAAATTGTCTTCATATGTACCTCCATGATTTTATTTTTAATCGAAAAAGAACTACCAAGATTGTATCTTGATAGTTCTTTTTTGTCAATACTTAGGCAAGATTTTCTGCTTCCTCTTCTTCTGCCAAGGCTTTCTGTTGTCGCCACATCTTATAGAAGACAAGGGCTAGGAAGAGAACATTGATGACGATATAGAAAATGCTGACAGCTTTTGAACCAATACTCATCGTCAAACGCATGCTTTCATCTTGAACCAACTGCACAGCGTCCTGTAAACCAACATAGCCATAAATCGAACCGATAATAGCTAACAAAACATAGCCAACGTAAGTATAGTTTGCATATTGCAAATTCTTACGAATAAGGAAGACAATCGCTACGACCACTAAAATAGCAGATAGCACAATCAAGGCCATATTAAAAATAGAATGATACGCTTCTGCTACTCCATAGTTGTAATTAAGCTGGTCTTCTAATTGCTGAGCACTGACCCCTGCAACTTGTTTCTGAGCGGCACGAAGAGCTTCTTTGCTAGGTAAGGGACTCAACATTCCAAACAGAGACATTGCTGAAATAAGAGCAGACAAGATTAGCAAGACCCATAGATAAATCGGTTTCTTTTTCATGATAGAACCTCCTAATAATATTATTCATATTATAGCACATTTTGTAAAGGAATACAAATCTTACAGTATCGTTTCTACCTGTTTTCGGTAGGCTTTTGGCGATTTTCCGCACAATTTTCGGAAAACTTTATAGAAATATCCAAGGTTACTGTAACCAACAGCATAACAAATATCTTCGATACTATCACTGGTTGAAAGCAAGAGCTGCTGGGCAGCCTTAATGCGTTGTTTGTTTAGTAATTCTGCGAAGGTCGAATCGGTTTCTCGCTTAATCAACTGCCCTAGATAGACAGGATTGATAAAGAGGGCCTTACTGATATCCTTGAGGGAAAGCTCTTTTTGGTAATCACGACCAATGACTTCCAACACACTGACCACATTTTCATTCATACGGTATTGACCGAAAAAGCTGGTCAGAGTTTCCTTGATATAAGAAACCAATTCATCGAAGGATTGAATAGCATGAATGGTTTTGACAATATCCGTCATATCATCAGCTTTGAGATGTTCAAACAAGTGAAAGACATCCATGACAAACTGGATAAAAAGCTGTTTGGTAATCGGAACACGGGGTGTATTTTCAAGAACCACCTTCTCCAAAAGATTCAACTCTTCCACGATTTGATTGAGATTCCCCTGAATGATAACTCTATAAATCGGTTCGTAGTAGGCAAAGAGACTCTGAGACTGTTGTAGATTTACAGAGCCGTAAAAGAGGGCTTTCTCAGCATTCAGCTTCCAGCGTTCAAAGTGTTCTTGATAAGGAGCTTCAAAGAGAGTAACGACTAAACCATCTAGGGGTTGATCAGAAATGAAAATCTGCCAGTCTTGACCCAAGACATAGTAGGGAATGGTGAAGGAGCCTTGTTTTTCCTTGGATAGGCCTATCCACCAATTCTCCTTACCTCCTAAATAACTGACAAATCCAGCCTCATCTAAATCTTGACTGAGGGTCTGACTTTTCTTTCTTCTCTCTCCAAGCTGACCTGCAATCTTCTCCAGCAGATTTCCTAACTCTACCTTATCAACAGGCTTGACCAAATAGTCCACCACACTAAGGTTCATTGCTCTTTTTACATAATCAAACTCCTGATAACCTGAAAGCAGGATATAGGCTGCATCTGGTAAGATTTCTTTCATCTCCCGAATCATATCAAGCCCTGTTTTGTCGGGCATATTGACATCTGAAATGATGACATCAACGGGATTGTTCTGAACATATTCTAGGGCTTCATCGGCATGACTGGCTGTTGCGACGACCTCCATATCCCACTTATCAAAGGGAATCAAACGTTTCAGACCTTCTGTCACCATGTACTCATCATCTACTAATAATACTTTATACATTTTCTCCCTTTCTACTCATCTTGAATTGTAATACGATACTGAACACCTGCTTGCTCCGCAGACTCTATAGTAATGGCATAGCGATCCCCAAAATAGAGCACAAAACGCTCATGGACATTGACAATCCCGATAGACTGCTTTTGATCACTGTAGCTGGCTTGGTGTTCAAAATGTCTCTGACTTAATTTTTCTCGAATACTTTCCAGCTTTTCAGCAGACATCCCACGACCATTATCTACCACTAAAATTTCCACAAAACCATCCTGTTTAAGAGCCTTGATACTAATCACATTATCTGTCCGTCTATGGTCAACACCATGCGCGAAATAGTTTTCTACCAGCGGTTGCAAGGTGAACTTAGGAATCTTCATATTCTCTAACTCTGGGTCTATCTTGAAACCATAGGCAATGGACTTGGGATAGCGAACCATGCAGAGATAGCTGTATTTACGGCAAAATTCTAATTCCTGTTTGAGAAGAGTTTCTCTTTCGTCAGAAATATTGTTACGCAAGAGACTACTGAATTCATAAATGATATCTGCTAACTCATCTTGACTCTGCATGACTGCGTACATACGCAAGAACTCCAGCGTATTATACATAAAATGAGGGTTGATTTGCGCCTGCAGGGCTCGCATATTGGCATCTTTTTGACTAAGCTCTAACTGGTAAATATCATGGATATTCTTTTCCAATCGATCCAACATATCATTGGTCGTCTCCGCGATTAGGAGTAATTCCTGATCTTTTTCGGAAATGTCAATCCGACGCCCCTCTTCGCCTTGAGCAATGACTTGAATGGATTCTACTAAATCCACTACCTGCTTTTGGTAATTAGCAAAAGTCTGCCTCAAAGTCAGATAAAGAATGACAATAAAGAGAAGGCTCAAGCTCACAATCAAAGCAGAGCTAGTCACTGTTCCTTGTAAAACAAAGTTTTTTGGAACTGCCACCTGAACCTGATAACCATGAGAAGTTAAGCCAACTAGCCAATTTTCACTCTCCTTATCAACTGTTTCACCAATATGAAAAATCTCCGTATCAAAAGGTGAGGTCACTGTTACTGCCATCGGAGTATGACCTCTAGTATTATCAATAGCATGGTATAAAACAGCAGGATCCAAGGAGATGTAAATCACTCCTAAGTCTTGATCTGACACTGGATCTGACACCGGAATGGCAAAACTATTTCCTGCTGGTTTGAAATCCTCAGCCCTGATTTTTTCTCCGCTACGTTTGTCTTTAGTAGAAACATAGACTTCCTTGTAATCTTGAAAAGCAATGGCCACTCCAGTTACAAAATCATTTCGAACATAGAGGTCATCAACATTTTCATGCAGAGAGACTGATATATAAGGCGAAGCTTTCCGCTCTAATTGCCAGTAAAAATAGTCTGGCATGCTAAGGCTAAAGTATTTATAGATTCCCTCAATACGAGCTTGATTTTCAACTAAAGCCTGAGCTATCTGGGTTGACTCTCTATGGTAATATTCAATTTCACTCACTGTTCTAGCAGTTACACGCTGGGCTACTCTCTGGGCTTCCTTTTCCCGTGAATCCCAGTCAGCATAGGAGAGTAAGATTGCAAAACTCGCAATAATAATGATCATAACTGAACTGTATGTTCGCAGAAGCGTATGTAGCCAAAACTGCTTCATCCTACTTTGTCGCCAATTTTTCATGGATACTTTCATAGACCGGTTCCAACATATCACTGATAAAGAAATGCCACATCCCAATTCCTACAAAGAAAAGAAGAGCAGGCATATAGTAACCAATTGCCACAAGTAACACTGTCCCAAGGAAAACCTTGGCCACAGCTGCTAGACTCATAAAGATGCCAATCAAGGATAGTTTGAGACTATTTCGATAAGACAAGTCAAAATAAACTTGTAATTTCAAAGATACTGTATAGGCTAAAAAGAGCAGGGCAACTACTAGGACATTCAAAAAGGTCGCAATCAAATGAACGATGGTCTGATGAGGCAATTGTACCAAGAGATACAAACCATAGACCAAAACTAAATCCAACCCTAAAAAGCTATAGAAAATCAGGTTGCTTGAGACAAAATTTTGCTTATAAAGAGACCACGCCTCCTTCAAACTGTATTCCCGAAAGCTATAACCATGTTCTGCATACAAGCTCATCAAGGTGGCACTAGCCGGCGCTAGACCAAGGATAATCCCTCCTGCTAAAGTTAATAGCCAAAAGAAGGCTGTCGCAATCATCCCTAAAAAGAAACGATTAAAGACAAAGTCTAAAAATCTCCCCATGATACCCTCCTAAAAATAACTATGAAACCATTATATCATATTTCAAGCGTTTTCAAAAACTTCTAGTGTCCATTTACAATCCCACCAAACCATGGTAAAATGAGAATTGTGAAAAAATTATCAGGAGACAATTCATGAAAAAATCTATCTTAACTACACTGCTTTTTGCAGTTCTTTACTTCCTCTGCATGGGGATTGGTGTCCTTTTGGGCAATCTCTTTGACCAAACTGGAAACATGTTTTATGCGCCTGCCTTTACTGGCCTTGTAGGCGGCAGCGTCTATATGATCCTAGTCGCAAAAGTTCCGCGATTTGGAGCCATTACCACTATCGGCCTTGTCATCGCCCTCTTTTTCTTAGGAACTAAACACGGTGCTGGTGCCTTCCTTCCTGGAATTATCTGTGGCCTCCTAGCAGATGGAGTAGCTCATTTAGGAAACTACAAGGACCAAACTAAGAACTTCCTTTCTTTCATTCTCTTTGCCTTTAGCACATCAGGACCAATCTTACTTATGTGGATTGCCCCCAAAGCCTATATGGCAACCCTTCTAGCAAGAGGAAAATCCCAAGAATATATCGACCGTATCATGGTCGCGCCAAACCCTGGAACCATCCTTCTATTTATCGCAAGTATTGTCATCGGAGCCCTAGTGGGTGCCTTGATTGGACAAGCCTTGAGTAAAAAATTTGCACAGAAAATCTGATTACTAAAAAAGAGCCAGGCGGCTCTTTTTTATTTATGGCTCAATTTTTTGGTCAAGAAATCTCCCAAAAATTGGATTGCAAAGATAATCAAAATGATAATGATGGTTGCCAAGATGGTCACATCGTGATTGTAGCGATTAAATCCATAAGCGATGGCTACGTTACCGATACCACCAGCACCAACCGCACCAGCCATAGCTGTTTCCCCAACAAGGGAGATCAAGGTCACAGTCGTCACACGAATCAAATCTGGAAGACCTTCTGATAGGTAAACACCCACAATGTCCCAGAAAGTCGCTCCGCTCGCTTGAGCCGCCTCAATGACACCGCCATCTAGCTCAGCCAAGACAACCTGCACCTGACGGGCAAAGAAGGCAAAGACCGCAAAAGATAGGGGTACGATAGCTGCATTTGGACCAATGCTTGTTCCTACGATTAGATGAGAGAAGGGTGACAAGACTGCCAAGAGAATGATAAATGGTACCGCACGGAAAATGGAAGTAATCTTATCCAAAATCCAGAAAACGACTTTATTTTCCAAGACACCACCTGGCGCTGTCAAGACGAGAAAGAGACCTGCCACTAGCCCCAAGAAACCTCCGATGATGAAGGAAAGAACTGTCATATAAAGGGTTAGGTAGATGGCTGTTCCCCAGCCTGCTTGACCAGCCCAGCCCATCTTATAGACATTTGGCAAATAGGTTTGAATCAATGATTCCATCTTACTGTCCTCCCTTCAATACTTTTAGCTGTACGCCTGCTTGACGAATGGCTTCTTGGGCACCTGCCAAGGCTTCTTTTTCCCCTGACAAGACAACCACAAGCTCACCAACAGGAGTGCCGTCAAGAATTTCAATATTTCCGTAAAGGATATTGGCCGTTACTTGGTAATGCTTGTACAATTCATTCAAAAGTGGCTCGTCTGTTGAAGCACCTGCATACTTGAGCTGTACCAAAATGCTATTTTCAGACAAGTGTTCCACGATTTCTTGCTTCTCGATTTTGACCATGGCTTCGTCAATACCTGTGGCTGTTGAGATAAAGTCTTGAGTCAAAGGTTGTTTAGGGTCTGAGAAGATTTCAAGCACACTACCCTCTTCAATCAAATGCCCGTCCTGCATAACTGCTACACGGTTGGCAATGTCTTTGACAATCTGCATTTCATGCGTAATCAAGACAACCGTCAAGCCTAATTTCTGGTTCAAATCTTGCAACAAGGCCAAAATCTGCTTGGTTGTCTTCGGATCAAGGGCAGAAGTTGACTCGTCTGAAATCAAGATTTTTGGGTCATTTGCCAAGGCACGCGCAATGGCCACACGCTGTTTTTGCCCTCCAGATAGTTGTGAAGGATAGTTTTCAGCACGGTCTGCCAAGCCAACCAAGTCCAACAACTTGGCTACTTTAGCCTTCTTTTCTTCCTTGCTGAGTCCAGAGTGCTTAAGGGCAAAGGCTACATTCTCCTCTGCCGTCTTTTGACTCATCAGGTTAAAATGCTGGAAAATCATTCCAATATCCTGACGTTTACGACGCAACTGCTCGGCCGTCAAGGTCACCTTGCCATCAAAAATCACATCGTCATCAATGGTAATTTTCCCTGCAGATGGTTTTTGCAAGAGGTTAATCACCCGTACAAGGGTTGATTTCCCTGCTCCAGAATATCCAACGATTCCGTAGATATCCCCTTCTTGGATGTGAATGGTCACATCCTTGACCGCTGTGATAGTTCTCTTCTTTTGATGAAAAGTCACATCGATCTGATCTAACTTGATAATATCTCTACTCATAGCTTCTAATCAGCTCCTCTACTAATTCAATATGGGTGTAGTAATCGGCGATTCGCACGTTCTCATCTCCACCGTGGTCTCGGCTATTGGCATTTCCTAGACCGAAGGCCACCATTGGCACCTCTAGGGCATCAAAGACCGTATGCATAGGCCCTGTCCCCGCTGTCGTCGGCAAGACTGAAACGCCCTGTGGATAGAATTTCTTGGCCAACTCGATTACATTGAGAATGGCTGGTGCGCTCATATCGCTTCGATAGCTCATCTCTCCCAAGGTATAGTATAATTCTACCTTATCAAAGCCATTTTTGTCTAGCTGTTTCCGAATTTTTTCCAGAACATCATGCGGTTCTAAGCCCGGAACCAGACGAACCTCTAGCTTGGCACTGGCTTCTGCAGGCAAAATAGTCTTAACCCCTTGCCCTTGATAACCAGACTGGATTCCTTCGATATTAAGCGCTGGCTCGAAAAAGAAACGTTTTAGAAAGGCCATCCGCTCCTCCTGTAAGAGAGGCAACTCCAAGCCATAGATCCGACTAACTTCCTCTGGGTTTCGTTGACCATAAGTTTCTAGCAAGGCCATTTCTCGTTCATTTGGCTCTTGCACCTCTTCGTACAAGCCTTCAACCAAGATACGTCCATCTGCGGCACGAAGAGACTGTAGGGCTTGGAGGAGATACCAGGGAGCTGATTCCACAATCCCACCATAACTCGAGTGGATATCGACATCAGCACTTTTTACCTTGGCATCAAAGGTCACAATCCCCTTATTTCCACCAGAAATTTCTAGCTGTTCCAAGGCATTTTTGGTTCCTTGTTCCCAGACCAACAAATCCGCCCCACGGAGTTTATCCGCATGCTTTTCCAAATACTTATCCAGGTCTGTCGAAGCCGATTCCTCCGCTCCCTCCATGATAAAACTGATATTGACAGGCAGGTCATCGTGGTGCTGCATGTATTTTCTCAAAGCACTCAAACGAGCTGTGATATGACCCTTGTCGTCATCAACCCCACGTCCATACATGAAACCATTGCGCACCGAAAGCGTAAAGGGATCCTCTGTCCAGACCTGATCCCCGTCCGCTGGCACAGTGTCATAGTGGTTATAGAAAATCAGGGTCTTGGCATCTGGACGTGAACTCTTGAAATGCGCCATGACAAAAGGCGCCGTGTAAGTCTCATCAATCTCCACTTCAGCCCCCACACGCTTGAAAATCTCACCCAGATAGTTTGCGACTTCCTTAAGTCCAACCTGCTGGGCAAAGACCGACTTCTTAGAAATCAAGGTACGCAAAACCTCAAAATAATGCTGGGCTACATGATCCTTTTCAAATTTTTCAATCTGTTCTTGTTCACTAGGAAAAACCATATTCTCTCTACCTTTCTATGAAACTATAGTCTTCTTTACAATCCATGCTCTATACAAAAGCAAGAGGTGGAATTCTCTCTCCCACCTCCCTGTTTCTTATTACCAAACTGGTTGATCCAAACCGTCTGATGTTTCTTCGATAACTTTTTTCACTTCATCTGTATGGTAAGCTGCGATCACTTTCTTGATAGCATCAGCTTTTGGTGATGTTTCCCAATCTTTTTTCGCAACGATGATGTTGTACCATTGTTTTGAATTTTCATCAGCTTGTTCTTTGAAAAGTGCTTTCTTGTAGTCCAATTTTGCTTCTGTAACGAAGGTATTGTTTACAACGGCAGCGTCAACTGATGACAATGAACGAGCTGTTTGGCTAGCGTCCAATTCAGTGATTTTCAAGTTCTTTGGATTTTCTTTGATGTTAGCAACTGTTGCAAGAGCAGTTCCTGAAACGTCCAATTTAATCAAGCCAGCTGATTGAAGCAAGTAAAGCGCACGGCTTTCGTTTGTAGCATCGTTCGGTACAGCGATTTCTCCGTTTGCTGGGATATCTTCTACTTTAGTGTACTTGTTGTCACTTCCCTTCAAACCTGAGTAAAGGCGGATTGGAGAGATGTAAGTATCAGCAATCGCTACAAGGTCTTTTCCGTTTTCTTTGTTCCAGTTGTTCAAGAAGTTATAGTGTTGGAAAGCGTTCAAGTCTACTTCACCATCAGCAGTTGCCTTGTTTGGTTGTGAGTAGTCTGTGAACTCTGTAAATTCCAAAGTGATACCGTCTTTTTTAACCAATTCTTGAACTTTATCCCAACGAGCTTCTTCAGAACCGCTACGGTTAACCGTTGCGATTTTAATAGTTGTTGCATTATCTGCTTTCTTTTCTGAGCTTCCGCAAGCTGCAAGAGCCAAACCTGCGACTGTAGCAAGGGCTGCTAGGCCAAGCCATTTTTTGATTTTCATGATTCTTTCTCCTTAAAAATAATACCGTATTAGTATCTCATACTTTCTTCAATTGCACAAATTGTTATTAGATAATCAGATATATAGTTTAAAACTATATCCCTAAAAACTGAGAAATCACCCATCTTCATCAGAATGGATGATTTCAAGAAATTATTTAATATCAGCCTCTGCTGGTAGATAAGTATCTCCGAAGAATTGTTTAGACAATTTTTCAAGAGTGCCATCTTTGTAGAGTTCTTTAATGCGTTTGTCTACAAATGATTTCAACTCATCTTGACCTTGAGCAAGAAGTGGGTAAACGTACGGTTGTTGGTCGCTTGGAAGTTCAATGACTTTCAAGTTATCCAAACCTTGGTTCTTGATCACTGTTTCAACACCGATTTTATCAAAAATCTTGTAGTCAAATTGGCCATCGCTCAAACGTACCATGATTTGTTGGAAGTCTGCCTTAGTATAGTTAAGGATAGTTGGGTTGTCCGGGTGTTCAGCGTTGTATGCTTCTAACTGCTTAGCTGATGTAGTGGCTTGAACGACTTCCGTCGATTTTCCACCGATATCAGCGAGAGACTTGATGCTAGAGTCGTCTTTCTTCACTACAAGGACATTAGGGTTTTGGGCAATTGGTGCGGCATAAAGGTATTTCTCCGCACGTTCTTTAGTGTAGCTAAGATTGTTGACAGCCATATTGTAACGGTCAGCGTCAAGACCAGCAAAGACACCTGACCATTCTGTCTTTTCAAACTTGACATCATATTTGTCAGAATCTTTAAAGATAGCGCGAACGACTTCAATCTCGTAACCAGTCAATTCGCCATTTTCTTCATAGATAAATGGTTTTGGCGAACCATTGGTTGCAACGATGATTTCTTTCTTGCTAGCTGCTTCTCCTTCTTTCTTAGCACCACCTGAGCAAGCTGCTAGAATGCCTGCAGCAACAAGCGCAAGGGCCGCAAGAGATGAGTATTTAACGATTTTTTTCATGTCATTTCCTCCAAAATAGAATACCTTATAATCTTAACAGAAAAAGACCATTTACGCCATTATATGATATCTATCTCTGTGATAGGTTTTCTTTATGGCTGATTTATACTCAATGAAAATCAAAGAGCAAACTAGGAAGCTAGCCGCAGGTTGCTCAAAACACTGTTTTGAGGTTGGAGATAAGACTGACGAAGTCAGTTACATATACCTACGGTAAGGCGACGCTGACGTGGTTTGAAGAGATTTTCGAAGAGTATTAAAAGACCAAACGCAAGATGGCAATCAAGACTACTCCGAAGAGAACCGTTCCGACTAGATTACGGTAGCGAAAGGCTATCCAAGCCGTCGGAAATACTGCTAAGAAGTCCAGCCATTTGATTTGAGGAAGGCTGCCAACCTTGCCTGTCACTACGCTTGAAAGAATCAAGGCAAAGATAATAGAAACGGGCAAGAACTTCAAAAAACGCTCAACGATTGCAGGCAAACCCTTATACTTGACCAAGATGAAGGGAATCATACGGGGAATCCAGGTCACCAAGCCAGAGAAGAGAACTGCTAATAAAAGATACTTACTGACCATCTAAAACCACCCCCATTGTACAACCAAGTAGCGTCGCAAACAGAACAGCTAGTGACTGAGACACCACTGTCAAGAGCAAAAAGAAGGACACCGCAACAACTGCTAGAATAATAAGCAGATTGCGGACAGGAATCCGTCTTTGCATAATCTGGAATTGCGAAGCAAAAATCCCAATGAACATCCCAACCAGGGCAAAATCCAAGCCAAAGATTTCTGGATTTGGCAGCAGACCACCCAGAGCCGTTCCAACCACTGTTCCCACAAACCAAGCCACATAGCTATTGAGGTTGTTTCCGTGCATCCACATAGGATTGACCTTGTCTGTATGGGCTAACTCGCCCATCAAAACGCCATAAGTCTCATCTGTCAAGATGCTAGACATACCGATATTGTGCCAGAGACTAGTATGACGAAAATAGGTCGACGCATGCAAACTCAACAAAAAGAGACGCAAATTGATCAAAAAGACCGTCATCGCAATAGCTGCTACAGGTGCTTGAACCGCAATCAGTGCCAGCATGGCAAACTGGGCACTCCCAGCATAAACAAAGAGGCTCATCAAGCCCATCTCCACAGGTGTCACATAGGGCGCACCAATAATCCCACAGGCCAGGCCGATACTGACATAACCAAGTGCCGTTGGCATAGCTGCCTGCGCCCCCTCCCAAAATCCTTTTTCTTTCATCTTTCTCCTCATATTGTCTTAATAAATGGGCTGAAAAGGCTCCAGCCACAGCATGGACTATTATAACATATTCAGGAAAGAGAAAAAAGTCTGCTGATTGTAATCAGACAGACTCCATTTTATTCTATAGTATCAAAAACAAGACTTGGTTTGGCATTGAAATCCAAGTCTTGCTCATATTCAGATTCATCCATTATGCGATGCTCATGCCGTATTTTATAATGAATCATATTTTAAAAATACCAGACCACACTACTCCCTGCTTATATTTAGCTTCTTTCTTTTGGACAAATTTTGCCAAATCCAATAACTCTGTCGGTGGTTCACCTTTAAAGCCCAATAATTCTTTAGAGACGGCAAATGAGAGACGTACAGCTAGCAAATCTTCACTAGTACTAGAGAACTGTTTTGCTGTTTCCAGCAATTGCTTCCTAAATTCTTCCGTCAAGCTAATTTCTTTATTATTGTACAGGGAATGAATTAAAATTTGTAACTGACTCTGTTTTTCCATCGTTTACCTCATTTTATCTAGGACGCCAAGGACCATATTTAGCCCAACCATCCACCATAACATTTACAGTGTGTTCCAAATTAGAAATATATTGTACAGACTTCCAGTTGCTAGGTGAAATTTCGTTTCTTTCATGGACACCTCTAAAAATTTTTAGAAGTTCTTTTCAAATAATCATGCAACATTCATATAAAATAAATTTTAACAATTAGTATCATTCTTTTTGAAAAAATTACAAATAACTAATAAATAAATTCCTATAGATAGTGTAAATCCATTTATTAAAATACCCAAAATTTTTATATCTGTATAAAATTGAGGAATAATCAAAAATAGAATGGCAAATAAAGCATATAAACTTGAATTAGTCGAATATATCAATCCCATAGTGTCGTATCTATACTCTGAGTAAATCATTTTTTCAAACATATTTCCTGATATACCTATTAAAATAAATGCTAAAAAAAATAACAACAACTTTATTAACGGAAATGGAGTAATAAATACTAGCATGAGTGCTAATCCAGATACAGTATAATCAATAAAGAAAAACATTTTATACGGAATTCCCACTCTAGGAGCCAAAATTGCTCCTATCAAATCGGCAAATCTTTGAGCTCCTAGTACCAATCCCAAATATTGAATAGGTATGCCTTCTGATAAAAGATACAGTGGCATTAAAGTTAAAAGTAGATCTGTACCCCCACTTAAAATTGACTCTGTAACTACTATAAAAGAGGCAAATTTTGATTCTCGAAAAGCAGAAACAGTTTCCAAAAATTGGAAAGAAGAATTACTTTCCAAATCTACCTTTTCAGGTCGAACACTTTTAGTATTGTTTTTGGAACCGGGCAATCTGATTTTAATCATAAAATAAATAGCAGCCACAAAAAACGGAATACTTAAATTAAAAACAACAAAATAAGATAGAAGCCCTAATAGTAGAGATGCAGTTAAATTACTAATAATATCTAACACATTTGATGCCAAGTATTGAACATCTATCGATTTCTTTATTAGCATGTCATCATTATTTAAAGTTTCTGGAACAATTTTCATCTGCAGTGTATTTAATAAATTAGTTGATAATGCGAACAAAAAATTCAATACATAGATATACACAACACGAAAATGATACCTTAAACACAGAATTGTAATCACAATTATAATAAACTGGAGAATCTGGAAAATCACTAGCCAAATTTTATCTCTCTGAATTTTATTTATAAAACTTCCATAAAAAACAGCAAGCAAATTTGGGATAAAACCAATTAGAGTAAATAGAGATAACTGTCCTGCCTCAATATGATATACACTTACTAACCCTATCGATAAAGCAATAAAGTAAAAACTATCTGCAATATTCCTAGACGATCTACCTAATATTAAATTTATAAAATTTTGGCTAAATTTTCTTAATATCATGCTTATAAACCTCAAAATTCATGCAATCGATTTGAATATAATCCGTTAAATTCAATAATCCTGTTAAAGTATCTAATACTTTATAAGATATGATTGATGCAGCCATATATGATATTGGAGAAATAACACTATACGGTATTCTACTATCCAAAACATGATCATCTGTTATCATAAAGTCCCTATAAAACTCCCTCAATGAAATAGTTTTGCCCGGAATAATATGTAGGTAGTTTATTACCGTAGATGCATATGAGCCAACAATAATAGGTCTCGTATATTTATGAGCTAAATCATCAAACCAGTAGTCTATCTCTATTCTAGGAGTATCTGCACAGCATAAAGCAATGTCAAAATTATAATCTTTAAAAATAGTTTCTAAGTCATTCTGACACTCTAACTTCCTATAAATAGTTGTCACATTTGAATCAGAAATCTCTTGAATATGCTGTTTTATTATGTCTATTTTTAGCTTACCAATATCAGATTTCTTAAAGGATGTTTGTCTAGTAAGATTTGACTCTTCCACAATGTCAAAATCTACTAATATGAAATTACCTATACCTAGACGAGCTAAAATTTCGACTGTTGTTGATCCAATACCCCCTACACCAACAATTAAAACTGTTGAATTTAATAATCTATCCTGATACTTACTAGGGTCTAAATTTTCTGACAAATCAACCCACTCAAAGAAATTAATATTTCGGGAATATTTGGAATTATCATATTGATTACTAGTCACTAATCCCATAGATATCATCGACTCAACAACTTGTTTTTCTCCATTAGACAACAATTTTATATCAATGTCATTATCTAATTTTTTTATTAAATTGATGTTCTCTTCATTAAAATCAATCTCCCTTACAAGAGAAGCATTACCAAAACCAAATTTTATTTTATCTTTAAATATATACGGTTGAAGAGTTCTCTTTATTCTCATTTAGATCCTCCTAATCAAAAACTATTAAAAGATAAACAACAAATAGGAGTTTGGAAAATATTTTCCTAAACTCCAAAATTATAAATACGAATACAACTCATTTATAATTTCTATCCATATAATAAATTAAAATACAAAAAACTTATCGACTTCTAAAATTCAGTTAAAATCTTAATAGCATGCAGATATTAACTTTTAAACATTATGAATATCATCATTCTTCACAATTATTAAGATTTAAGATTTTTTGTATAATATCCGTTGCATTTGCAGCAAAATATATATTAATTAGAATTTTTGTCGTATATGTTTATCTTGATTTCAATCCACTATATCTAATCCAAAGTTTATCTTTTCTATCCTATAGATTGCTATTATTTAACTAACGGCCACCTAAACGATGCCCTTGAAATGAATATGGTACAGCAGACATTGTTTCTCCTCCAATTATTTTTCTTTGTAAACCACTTATGCGACCTAGGATTTGCTTCAAGTACTTTACAAGAACACTATAACACGAAAATTGGCGTATTTGAGAAAATCGCATATTTGATATTTTTTCTTATAGAAATTTCTGATTTGCGATTTTAGTGGATTTGATTATTTCACTGGTATAATAAAGTTATTACTAACAAGGAGGGATATAATGATGAAGAAAAGAAAAATCCAACTGATACTCCTGCTTATTTCGGAGTGGGTTATCGTCTTCCCGTTTCTAATCAATCGATAAGTTCTTTGTATTGCTGAAAACGCAATTCGAAGAGGGCTGTTAATTGTGAATTTTCTAATACTTGCAGAGATTGGATAAAGTGTTCAATCTCTTTTTGATTGCTTCCTTTGGTTTGAAGAAAAATACTCATTTTCTTTAAAAATTGCCACGATACTTTCTCAAAAACATCGTACGGACGCAACATGCTCTCCAACTCGGCTTCGAAGATTGGGATGTAGGAGAAAAGTTTTCGCTCCATAAGTTCTGATAAGATATTTAAGAATCCTTGCTTCATATACAATCGATTGTGTACTAACTCTTTAAATTCCTTGGATTTTTCGAGTAAGGAGGTTGATAAAAAGATCAAATCTTGATTGCTTAAGAAGGGCATAGTATTGCAAAAAAGGTAGAGTTCAAACCAGGTCCAAGACTCAATAGCGTAGAGGTAGGTAGTCAAAAACTCGCTATCCTCCTCTGCTAGCGAATAGCTTTTATCTAAGGAATGGAGTGCGTTTTTAATTACAATAGCATTCAAACGACGATAGGTCTCCGCCATCTGTTCTTGCTTGACTTCCTCTAATAGTTTTTCTAAGCCTGCTATATCTTGATGAGCAAAGCGGTCCACAACCCTCCTACCAATCTTCATATGTGGAGATTCTTGATAGTTGTTGAGCTTATGACCAAACTCATCAAAATTCATATTGATTCCTTGAATAGCTAGGATTAGCTTGTCCGCAGATAGCATAGACTGCCCTAGTTCAAACTTGGACAGCTGAGAAGCTGTTAGTCCAGCACAAGCCACATCTGACTGCTTGAGCTTTCTAGCCAAGCGCAATTCCTTGTAAAATTCTCCCAATTCCATTCTCTCAATCATCTTACCACCTCCTAGCTTTTGCATATTATATCATTATTTTTATAGTTTTGTCAAAATATTCTGACACTTTGGTGATTGAAAAAGCCAGCCTTAAGCTGACTCTTTATTCTATAGTATCAAAAGCGAGGCTTGGTTTGGCATTGAGGTCCAAGCTTGCAAAGTTTTCTTTGTTCCACTCGCTAACACTGGCGTAAGCAATCATACCTGCATTGTCTCCGCAAAGACGCAGAGGTGGAATGATGACCTTAACATCTGTAACCTCGGCTGCTAGGCGTTCTCTGAGGCCTTTATTGGCTGCCACCCCACCTGCCACAACTAGAGTTTTAACAGGGTATTTCTCCAAAGCCTTCTTAGTTTTTGCCATAAGAATATCCAAGACAGCTGCTTGGAAGGAAGCACACAAATCCTCTGTGGACAAGCTTTCTCCCTTTTGCTCGGCATTGTGGTGAAGATTGATAAAGGCCGATTTCAAACCTGAGAATGAAAACTCCAGATTATCTTCCTTAATCATGGCACGAGGAAAATCATAAATATCCTGTCCCTGATGAGCTAGCTCGTCAATCTCACGACCGGCAGGATAGGTCAAGCCCATGACACGGCCGACCTTATCATAGGCCTCGCCAACCGCGTCATCTCGCGTTTCCCCAACAATCTTGTAATCTCCAGCCTCCGAAACATAAACCAACTCTGTGTGCCCACCGCTAACCAAGAGGGCTAGCAAGGGAAACTCCAAAGGCTCTACACTTTGGGCTGCCATGAGGTGGCCAGCCATGTGGTTAACGGGAATCAGCGGAAGTCTATGTGCCCAAGCAAAGGCCTTAGCAGCTGACAAACCAACTAGTAAGGCTCCGACCAAGCCCGGTCCATAGGTAACCGCAACAGCTGTCACGTCGTTTTCAGTAATTCCTGCTTCTGCTAGCGCCTCCTCGATACAGGCTGTAATGACCTCGACATGGTGACGACTGGCTACTTCAGGCACTACGCCCCCAAAACGTTTGTGACTCTCAATTTGACTAGCAATGACATTGGACAAGAGCTCATCGTCGTTTTTCAAGACGGCGACACTGGTCTCATCACAGGATGTCTCAAATGCTAAAATATATCTATCCTTCATCTATTTCTCTCTTCATGATGATGGCGTCCTCGACTGGGTCATGGTAGTAGACCTTTCGCTCAGCGATGACTGCCATCTTTTCTTTCTTGTAAAATGCTTGCGCTCGTTGGTTTGACTTTCTGACTTCGAGGAAAATCTCCTTGTCTATCGGCAATTGAGCAAACAAGGCTGACGCAATCCCCTGCCCCTGATAGGTTTGCTTGACAGCGATTTGCAGGACTTCTGCTTCAAAAAAATTCTCCTGCACAGCTAGAAAGCCAATCACTTCTGTTCCATCATAAGCTAGAGCATACCAAGTCTGGTCTTGGGACAGGTCTGCTTGGATTTGTTCCAACGTCCAAGGACTGACTGGGTAAACAGCTGCCATGACAGCGTAGATGTCTTGAGCCAAGTCAGGCTGTTGTTGGATTCGTTTGATTTCTATCATAGGCGTTTAATGTAAGACTCGCCAGACTCGGTATGGTTCTTGAGCCAGTTTTCCTCAGCCTCGACTCGTTTGAGGTAGTTCGGCACAAAATCATGCAAGGAGTCTGCTTCCTTGTCCCAAGCCAAAAGAGCAAGATTGGCTGCATTAGGCAAGGTTTCTTTGTAATTAGTCCTTGGCAAGTGTTCTTGAATTTGCTCCACAAAGGGGCCAACTTCTCCGACAAAGGTTACCTGACTAGCCCCCTTGATCAACTCAATCACTCGCTCAAAGGGCAGGTGTGCTTCTGGCATGACAGGTTTGGCATTTTCATAAAATCCTGCATAAACATTGTTGCGACGCGCATCCATCAAAGGAACGAACAAGCCTTCTTGTTGGTAGGGCACCAGAGCCAAGAGGCTAGACATACCAACTAACTCAATGTTCAGGGTATGAGCCAAAGTCTTAGCAGTGGCTACCGCGATTCGCAAGCCTGTGTAGCTACCTGGCCCCTCTGCCACCACGATTCGGTCCAAATCCTTGGGCGTCCAGTCCAAACTTGCCATCAAAAAATCGATGGCAGGCATGAGGGTAATACTGTGATTTTTCTTGATGTTAATAGTAGTCTCAGCAAGAACCTGCTTGTCCTCTAAAATAGCGAGAGAAAGAGCCTTGCTGGACGTATCAAAAGCTAATACTTTCATAACACATTCCTATCTTTTTGTCTGCTTACTATTATACTACAAAAGCTGGCACATGGGAATTTTCTTTGCCCCCAAACAAAAATGCCTATACTTAGCCCAAAAACAATTCGCAAATAAAATTCAAAAAAATGCTCACTTTTTCTTTTACTTTACGAATATAAAAGTGAACAAGAAAATTGAAAGGATCTCCGTAAAAAGTTTGGTAAGTCATGCTAGATAAGAAACACATTTTTAGAAGGATAAATTTTATTGTCTTCATCTCTTACAGTTTGCTCAGCATTCTCAATGATTTAAATATTACTACTATCCCTTTACCATTCGATTTATCTGTTTGTATTGTTTTATTTCTATGCGTAAACTCTATTTTTGAACAGAAGAATCGTTAACATAAAACTAATAAGCTCTGAAAATTCCATTGTCATATCATTTTAGAAAAATGCAAAGACCACCTCATCTTGATAGATGGGGTGGAATTTTCCTGTCGTAAATCTACTATCTCTACATCCCCAAACAAAAAGCCCCAGCATAAGCAGGGCATCTAGGCATTTAATCCAAAGTAAAATACAAATCAAACGACATAGGTTACAAGGAGGAGAAAAAGCGAGTAGAGAGTCACAAAACTAATCTTCCACAAGAACTTGGTTTGTCGTCGTTCCAGTTTGGCAAATAGAAGATTCCCCGCATAAACGCAAGCAACAAAAACAATAAAAGCTACCAAGCGAGCTCCGATAGCAAAAGCAAATAAGTTATACATAGGGCAACCTCCTTGACTTAAAAACTATATGGAATTATGACAAGCAATAAATTTCACTTCCATTATCAACATAACACATTTTCTTTGTTTTTGCAAGCGCTTACCAAAGAAATCGTCCCCTGACTTTCTCGTTTCCGTCTTTTACTAATTTTTCATTTTGTGGTATAATTGAAATAATTGTAACGAATCAAGGTCAATCTAGACACAAAATGGAATGAAATCAAGCAAATCTATGCTAAAAGTTTGGAATAAGCTGACCTGTAAAATAGAAAGGAACTATATGATTTACAAAGTTTTTTATCAAGAAACAAAAGAACGTAGCCCACGACGTGAAACAACACGCGCACTATACCTAGACATCGATGCCAGCTCAGAACTTGAGGGCCGTATCGCTGCTCGCCAACTTGTCGAAGAAAATCGCCCAGAGTACAATATCGAATATATCGAACTCTTGTCTGACAAATTGCTAGATTACGAAAAAGAAACTGGCGCCTTCGAAATTACGGAGTTCTAATATGGCCTATACTCTTAAACCTGAAGAAGTCGGCGTTTTTGCCATCGGTGGTCTGGGAGAAATCGGGAAAAACACTTACGGAATTGAATACCAAGACGAGATTGTCATCGTCGATGCTGGGATTAAATTCCCAGAAGATGACTTGCTGGGTATCGACTATGTCATTCCTGACTACTCTTACATCGTAGACAATATCGACCGCGTCAAGGCTGTCTTAATCACACACGGACACGAGGACCACATCGGTGGGATTCCATTCCTACTCAAGCAAGCAAATGTCCCTATCTACGCTGGGCCGCTTGCCTTGGCTTTGATCCGTGGGAAACTCGAAGAACACGGCCTCTTGCGCAACGCCAAACTTTACGAAATCAACCACAATACTGAGTTGACCTTTAAAAATCTCAAGGCAACTTTCTTTAGAACGACTCACTCTATTCCAGAGCCTTTGGGGATTGTCATTCATACTCCTCAAGGGAAAATTGTCTGTACGGGTGACTTCAAGTTTGACTTAACACCAGTTGGTGAACCAGCAGATTTGCACCGTATGGCAGCTCTTGGTGAAGACGGTGTACTCTGTCTCCTGTCTGACTCGACAAATGCAGAAATTCCAACCTTTACCAACTCTGAAAAAGTCGTTGGCCAGTCCATCATGAAGATTATCCAAGGCATAGAGGGACGTATCATCTTTGCATCCTTTGCCTCAAATATCTTCCGTCTCCAGCAAGCAACAGAAGCTGCTGTTAAGACTGGACGCAAGATTGCTGTCTTTGGTCGTTCTATGGAAAAGGCCATTGTCAACGGAATTGAGCTTGGCTACATCAAAGCTCCTAAGGGAACCTTTATCGAGCCAAATGAAATCAAAGACTACCCTGCAGGCGAGATTCTTATCCTCTGTACAGGTAGTCAGGGCGAGCCTATGGCAGCCCTCTCTCGTATCGCCAACGGAACCCACCGTCAGGTGCAACTCCAACCAGGCGATACGGTTATCTTCTCTTCTAGTCCAATCCCTGGAAATACGACTAGCGTCAACAAGCTGATCAACATCATTTCTGAAGCTGGTGTCGAAGTTATCCACGGTAAGGTTAACAATATCCATACATCTGGACACGGTGGCCAGCAAGAGCAAAAACTCATGCTCCGCTTGATTAAGCCAAAATACTTCATGCCTGTTCACGGTGAATACCGCATGCAAAAAGTCCACGCTGGACTAGCGGTAGATACTGGTGTTGAGAAGGACAATATCTTTATCATGAGCAATGGTGATGTGCTTGCCCTCACTGCTGACTCAGCTCGTATAGCAGGTCATTTCAACGCCCAAGACATCTATGTCGATGGAAATCGTATCGGTGAAATTGGTGCAGCTGTTCTTAAAGATCGTCGTGATCTATCTGAAGACGGTGTCGTTCTAGCAGTCGCAACTGTTGACTTCAAATCGCAGATGATTCTATCTGGTCCAGACATCCTCAGCCGAGGCTTTGTCTACATGAGAGAGTCTGGCGACCTGATTCGCCAAAGCCAGCGTATCCTCTTCAATGCGATTCGTATCGCACTGAAAAACAAGGACGCTAGCGTGCAATCAGTCAATGGTGCCATTGTCAACGCTATTCGCCCCTTCCTCTATGAAAATACCGAACGTGAACCGATTATCATCCCGATGATTCTCACACCAGATGAAGAATAATACTCTTCGAAAATCTCTTCAAACCACGTCAGCTTCGCCTTGCCGTATATATGTTACTGACTTCGTCAGTTCTATCTACAACCTCAAAGCAGTGCTTTGAGCAACCTACGGCTAGCTTCCTAGTTTGCTCTTTGATTTTCATTGAGTACAAGTCAACAAAACAGCCCCGATTTTTCGGAGCTGTTTTTCTCTATGCTTTCTTTTCTTGATTTTTAGAAATACTACGATTTTTACCTTCAAGATACACCATCAAAATAGAAATATCTGCTGGGTTTACTCCCGAAATACGGCTGGCTTGGCCGATGGTTTCTGGATTGATGAGTTTGAACTTCTGACGGGCTTCCGTCGCAATAGAATCAATATCATCCCAATCAATATTGGCTGGAATGCGTTTTTCTTCCATGCGTTTCATCTTGGCAACCTGGTCCATGGCTTTGGAAATATAGCCTTCGTACTTGATTTCTGTTTCAATCAATTCGATAATCTTGTCATCCAAGTCCTCTGCAGCTGGTCCGATGAAAGCCACCACATCTTGATAAGACACTTCTGGACGGCGAAGAAATTCTTTAGCTGTCACTGCATCGGTCAACGGCTTGAAGCCCATCTCCTCAACCTTAGCATTGGTTTCTTTGACTGGCTTAAGTTTGATGCTATCTAGTCGCTTCATCTCATTGTCAAATTGATTTTTCTTAATTTCAAAACGAGCCCAGCGTTCATCATCCACAAGGCCAATCTCGCGTCCCATCTCGGTCAAACGCATATCAGCATTGTCATGACGGAGGATGAGGCGGTATTCAGCTCGACTGGTCAAGAGACGGTAGGGTTCAATGGTTCCCTTGGTCACCAAGTCATCAATCATCACCCCGATATAACCATCACTCCGCTTCAAAATCAATTCAGGCTTGCCTTGGATTTTCAGAGCCGCATTGATCCCAGCGATAATCCCTTGGCCTGCTGCCTCTTCGTAACCTGACGTTCCATTTGTCTGACCAGCAGTGAAAAGTCCTGAGATTTTCTTGGTTTCCAAAGTCGCACGCAACTGGTGTGGCAAGACCATGTCATACTCAATGGCATAACCTGTCCGCATCATTTCAGCATTTTCCAAACCTTTGATAGAATGAACCAGCTCACGTTGGACATCCTCAGGCAGACTGGTTGAAAGACCTTGGACATAGACTTCCTCTGTATTGCGCCCTTCTGGCTCAAGGAAGAGTTGGTGGCGTTCCTTGTCTGCAAAGCGCACAATCTTGTCCTCAATCGATGGACAGTAACGAGGCCCCACTCCCTTGACCACACCTGTAAACATAGGCGCACGGTGGAGGTTGTTTTGGATAATCTCATGACTGGTACCATTGGTATAGGTCAACCAGCATGGCACTTGGTCCTTGACATAATCCTCATCACGTGAAGTGTATGAGAAGTGATTAGGCGCTTCGTCTCCTGGCTGAATCTCTGTCACATCGTAGTTGATAGAAGAAGCCTTGACACGTGGAGGTGTACCCGTCTTGAAACGACCAATTTCGAGTCCCAATTCCTTGAGATTATCAGCAAGGTTAATAGAAGCCAAGCTGTGGTTAGGACCTGATGAGTACTTGAGGTCTCCGATAATTATTTCCCCACGCAGAGCAGTCCCTGTGGTCACGATAACAGCCTTGGCAGCATACTCTTGATGGGTTGCTGTACGAACACCAACAACCTTGTCATCTTCCACCAAAATCTCATCAATCATGGTCTGACGAAGGGTCAGATTTTCTTGATTTTCGACTGTCTTGCGCATTTCCTTAGAGTAAAGCTCCTTGTCAGCCTGCGCACGAAGGGCACGAACGGCAGGACCCTTCCCTGTGTTAAGCATCTTCATCTGGATGTAAGTCTTGTCAATGGTCTTAGCCATTTCACCACCGAGGGCATCGACTTCACGCACAACAATTCCCTTGGCAGAACCACCGATAGAGGGATTACAAGGCATGAAAGCCAGCATTTCAATGTTGATAGTCGCAAGCAAGACCTTACAGCCCATACGGCTAGCTGCTAGGGATGCTTCTACCCCAGCGTGTCCCGCACCAATTACAATAATATCGTATTCTTCAGTAAAATGATAAGTCATGTTTCTCTCCTATTTCTCAAGATGAATGTGTCTTAGTTGGCCGTCCCAAGTTGGTAGGGCTGTTTTCAAAAAGGCTGGAACTAGCTGGATATTCTGGAGCTGATCCAAATCAATCCACTCACAGGGCTGACTTTTCTCATCTTCCTGCATGGCCAATGGGGCGTCATCAAGCAAATCCACCAGATAATGAAACTCGATATTGTGATAGGAAACACCGTCCTGTTCAAAACGATTTTCAACCACAAAAGCTAGCTGCCCAGCTTGAGCTTTGACACCCAGTTCTTCCCTCACTTCACGGACTACCGCGTCTTCCGTGCTTTCATTGACTTGAATCGCACCGCCGATAGTGTAATACTTGCCCTCATCTTTGGTGACTAGAAGCTTGCGATTTTGGACAATCAAGGCTGTCGCCCGAACACCAAAAACCGTATTTCCTGTTTTTGTCCGAAAGTCTTGTTGAATCATCTTTTTTCCTTTCCTCTAAACGACACAAAAACAGTCAAAACTCCAAAGAAGTGCAGGACAAAAAGCCTGCAACATCCATGAGCTTTGACCATCATTTCTATTGCTTTTATTATTGTAGCAAATTGAGAAAATTTGTCAATCTAAATGTACTGACAAACTTGTCCATCTCGATAAGCATTGTCAATCAAGCCACCACCTAGACACTCTTCGCCATCGTAAAAGACAACTGCCTGTCCTGGTGTAATCGCGCGTTGCGGTTCTGCAAAGACGACCTCTGCCTTGTCTCCTTTGACATGGACGGTCACCTTAGAATCAGGCTGACGGTAGCGGAATTTAGCCGTACATTCTAGCGTAAATTCCTCGGGCATGTCACGAGTAAAGTGGACTTGACTAGCCTCTAGGCTAGTTGACATGAGTGAATCATGGTAGAATCCTTGGCCGACATAGAGGATATTCTTGCTTAGGTCTTTTCCGACAACGAACCAAGGTGCATTGTCACCGCCGTGTTGCCCACCGATACCGAGACCACCACGCTGACCAATCGTATAGTACATAAGACCTGCATGCTCGCCCATATCGCGACCATCCACAGTCATCATGCGACCAGGCTGAGCTGGTAGGTAGTTGCTGAGGAAATTTTTAAAATTCTTTTCTCCGATAAAGCAAATCCCTGTCGAGTCTTTCTTCTTAGCAGTCGCAAGACCTGCTTCTTCTGCTAGTCTGCGAACTTCAGGCTTTTCCAAATGCCCCAGTGGGAACATGGTTTTTTGAAGTTGTTCTTGCGAAAGCTGGCTGAGGAAATAGGTCTGATCTTTGCCATTGTCCACACCACGAAGCATGTGAACAGTGCCATCCTCATCACGCGCCACTCGAGCATAGTGCCCAGTCGCTACATAGTCTGCCCCCAAGGTCATGGCATAGTCCAAAAAGGCCTTGAACTTGATTTCCTTATTGCACATAACGTCCGGATTTGGCGTGCGCCCTGCACGGTATTCCGCTAGAAAATACTCAAAAACGCGGTCCCAGTACTCTTTTTCAAAATTGACAGAGTAGTAGGGAATGCCAATCTGGTCTGCCACCGCAACCACATCCTTGTAATCTTCGGTCGCCGTACAAACGCCGTTTTCATCTGTGTCATCCCAGTTCTTCATGAAGATACCGATCACATCGTAGCCCTGCTCCTTGAGCAAAAGAGCCGTCACCGACGAATCAACACCACCACTCATCCCCACGACAACACGTGTTTTAGAGTTATCACTCATGGTAAGTCTCCCATCTATTCGTTTATTCACGATTGAAGGTCGTGTGTGCTTCACGATTGAAGGTCGCTTGAGCAGTATTCATTATAACATGCTTGGTTAGAGAAGACAAGAAAGAGGCTGATAATCTACCATCCTCTTATTCTGAACCTATCAATCTAGCACTTTTTAGCTTCATTCGCTTTCTTAGCGACTTCAATTTGGTATTTCACTTGGTCAAACCCTGTACCTCCCAAGGAATTTCGTCTTTGAACAGCAGTTTTAGGTTGCAAGTAAACATAGATATCCTCGGCAATGAGGGAATGATAGGTTTGTAATTCCTCCAAAGTCCAATCTTGAATATTTTTAGCAGACTTGATAGAGTCTAACACTAATCTTCCCACAACCTCATGAGCTTCTCTAAATGGCAAGCCTTTTCCTGCCAAATAATCTGCCAACTCAGTCGCATTTGAAAAGTCCTTCTCTGTCGACTCTTGCATTTTTTCCTTGTTTACCTGCAAGCTAGATAACATACCGGCCAACACATCCAAAGAATTTAAAATCGTTTCGACCGTATCAAACATCCCTTCCTTATCCTCTTGCAAATCCTTATTATAAGCTAAGGGCAAGGACTTCATGACTGTCAATAGTCCAAACAGATTCCCATAAACTCGACCAGTCTTTCCTCGAATCAACTCAGCCATATCTGGATTTTTCTTTTGGGGCATAATAGAGGAACCTGTTGTAAACGTATCTGACAAGGTAATGAATTGGTACTCAAAGCTACACCAATTGATCATTTCTTCGCAAAAACGGCTCATGTGCATCATGAGTATGCTGGCATTGGATAGAAATTCTAAGATAAAATCGCGGTCACTAACAGCATCCAAAGAATTTGTATAAGGTTGCTTAAACTCTAACAAATCGCTAGACAATTGGCGATCAATGGGGAAAGTCGTTCCTGCCAAAGCTGCCGCACCTAGAGGGCATAGGTCTGTATGCTGCTGATTAAATTCAAAACGTTCACTGTCTCTCTGAAACATATTGTAATAAGCCATCAGGTGATGGGCAAAACTAATAGGCTGGGCATGTTGCAGATGGGTATAGCCCGGCATGATCGTCTCCACATGATTTTCCGCCAAGTCTAATAAAACACCCTTGAGATGAGCCAGTTTATCTAGGACATGGCCTAGTTGCTCCTTGAGATACAAGTGCATATCTGTCGCAACTTGGTCATTTCGAGAACGAGCTGTATGTAACTTCCCTGCAAGGGGACCAATTTTTTCTGTCAGAAACACTTCCATATTCATATGAATATC